>DXAQ01000097.1 GCA_019116905.1 Candidatus Mucispirillum faecigallinarum
GATTTTACATTTTTCAAAAAATATTAACTAATTACTTGAATTATAAAAGAATTTGGTTTATATATGTAAATTAGCTTGTAAAGAGAGGTGAAGTATGGCACTTGATTCAATAGATGTACAAATACTTAATATGCTTATAGAAAACGGTAGAATTTCTTACACAGATATTGCAAAAGAAGTGGGTATGAAACCACCTTCCGTTATTGACCGCATCAAGAAAATGGAAAGTGATGGCATAATCTATGATTATACAGCAAGAGTTGATTACAGGAAAATGGGTTTTGATATGGTAGCTTTTGTTGGTGTAGTTATGGATAACCCTGTTTATATTGATGATTTTGAAAATATCTTTAAAAATGTTGATGAAGATATTGTAGAATGTTATCACGTAACAGGTGATTTTACGCTGCTTTTAAAAGTTATCACTAAAAATACAAATACACTTGCAGGTATTATCCGTAAATTAAGGGAGCTGCCTGGTGTTGCAAGTACAAACACTATATTAGTATTTTCTACAATGGTAAACAGAGTTCATAAAATATAGTATATATTTATGCAAAAAGTATCTGTTATAATACCTGTATATAATAGGACTTTTTCTATTAGAGATGCAATTGAGAGTGTTTTAATACAGTCAATTAAGCCGTCAGAAATAATTGTTATTGATGACGGCTCGTCTTTTAATATGGAAAAATATCTTAAAAATTACTTATCTCATATTAAACTTATCACACTTAAAGAAAATAAGGGCGTAAGTGCTGCAAGAAATGAAGGCATAAAAGCAGCAAATGGCGAATATATTTCATTTTTAGATTCTGATGATTTATTTCTCCCTAAAAAACTTGAATACCAGTTAAGGTTTATGCAGGAAAATAATTATTTAGTAAGCCATACTGATGAATTTTGGTTTAGGAAAGGTAAGTGGATAAATCAGGGTAAAACAAATAAACGTTATGGTGGATATATTTTAGATAAAATACTTGATAAGTGCAGAATAAGCCCCTCATCATTAATAGTGCATAAATCTGTATTTGATGAGGCAGGTATGTTTGATGAAGATTTAAGAGTATGTGAAGACTATGAATTATCATTAAGAATAGCATTAAAATATAATGTGGGATACTTAGAAAAAAAATTAATAATAAAAAGAGCAATAGAAGAAAATAGTCTTAGTGCTGGTATTAGGCATATAGAATATATAAGATACAATATATTATGTAATTTTTATGAAAAAAATAAGCAGAAGTTAAATATACCTGATAAAGAAAAAGTTGAAAAAGAAATTTTACGAAAAAAGCAAATCATAAGTAAATTCATATAAAAAAGGTCTTATTTTTTTAAAAAATAGATTTTTTGTGTTATAATTAAAAATATTTTACAAAAAGCTTTACTCTGTTGATAATATTATGGTATCAAAAAAATTAAAACATATTATACTTTTTAGAACTAAATTTGTTTTAAATTGTATTATTTATTTAAAAAATATAGGAGTTATGATTGTATGAAATTTATTAAGATTTTTTGCTCAATATATACAACCATAGTATTATTAGCTATTTATGGTGTATTATGTGCTGTTGCAACCTTTATTGAAGCAGATGCATCATACGGCACTCAGGCAGCTCAGGATTTAATATATAGAACTACATACTTTAATATAGTTCATTTTTTACTGATGCTTAACCTTATTGCAGTCTTTATTTACAGAAAAATGTGGAAATCAAAAAAATATTTCAGCATTATTCTGCATGTATCATTCATAATTATATTATTTGGTGCAGCATTAACAAGGTTTTATGGTTTTGAAGGTATAGTGCATATTAGAGAGGGGTCATCTTCTAATGTAATAATCACAGATAGAGATTACCTTAATATCAGGGTTTCTATAGAAGGTAATGTTTATTATACTAATATACCTGTAAGATATAACAAAGTTACCCAGACAAAATTTGACAAAACACTGCCTTTAAATAATTCAAATTTAGAAGTTAAATATAATTCATATACTCAGGCGACAAAAGATATGCCTGCATATCTTAATGTTCATGTATCATATAATGGAGAAAGCAGAGATATTATACTACCACAAAGTTATCTTGATGCAAATATAGGTGAAACATTTGAGCTTGGCGGTACATATTTTCAGTTTGTATGGGGGCCTGCAGAAATAGATGTTCCATTTGAAATGCGTTTAGATGATTTTATTTTAACAAGATATCCTGGCTCAAAAAGTCCGTCTTCTTATAAATCAAAAATTACAGTTACAGATTACAGTGATAACTCATCATTTCAATACGAGATATTTATGAATAATGTATTAGATTATAAAGGTTACAGATTTTTCCAATCATCATACGATAATGATGAGCAGGGAACAATATTAAGTGTTAATAAAGACCCTGGTAAAATACCTACATACATAGGTTATTTCTTATTAACAGTAGGTTTTCTGCTTACGTTTTTTGCTAAAAACAGTAGAATATGGAAATTAAGCAAATATTTAAACAGGCAGAAACTTTACGTTTACTTTATTGCTTTTTCATCATTTATGCTGCTTTTTTCAACTAATCTTTATGCTCAGGAGCAGGATAACACTTCACACAGCAGCCATGTTTTAACTGCACCATCTCAGGCAGATATAGATAATCTTGTGAAAAATATATCAGATAAATGGGGCAGAAATTCAGACAAAGCTGCAAGAATACTTGTGCAGGATACACAAGGCCGTATTAAGCCGCTTGATACACTTGCAACTGATATGATGCATAAATTAGTAAGAAAAGATGAATTTAAAGGTATGAGCCCTGTGGAAATGTATTTAGGTATGATGATATACAGCGATTATTTTAAATATTTTAAAATGTTTCCAACAAGTTCTGAGGAGTTAAGAAAAATTTTAGGCACTCCACTTAATGAAAAATATGTATCTTTTGCAGATGCTTTTGACAGCAATGGAGAATACAAATTAAAAACATATATAGAGCAGGCATACCAAAAAAATCCAGCTCATAGAAATAAGTTTGATAAAGATTTAATAAAGTTTGATGAAAAAATGGGGCTTGCTTATTATGCGTATACAGGTCAAATGTTTTTAGTTATCCCTGATATTACAGGCAGAACTACAGGCTTTTTATCTCCTTCGGCTGCCATATCAATGTTTAGTGAGCAGGATAAGGCAGAAATAGAAAATATATTACAGACTTATTTTGCAGGGGTTGATAAAGGAATAAGCACAAACAACTGGGCAGATGCTGATAAAGCAGTAACAATGCTTATAGATTACCAAAAAACGCATGCTGCAGATATTATTCCAACTGACAGCCGTATTACTACTGAAATATTAATGAATAAATATAATCCGTTTAAAAACTTAACTATGGTTTATATTTTATTAGGCATAGTAATGTTTATTTTTGTAATGACTGCTATTATAAAAAATCAATCAGTTAATAAAGCAGCAGGCAGAATATTTATAGCATTTACGATAATACTTGTTGTTCTGTATACATTAGCACTTGCAGGCAGGTGGTACATAGCAGGTTATGCACCATGGAGTAATGCTTATGAGTCTATGATATATATTGCGTGGGCAGGCGCATTAGCAGGTCTTTTATTCTTTAAAAGGTCTCTATTAGCAATTGCTGCGACTAATTTTGTGGCAGGTGTTACACTTTTTGTAGCAAACCTTGGGTTTATGGACCCTCAGATTGGTACATTAGTTCCTGTATTAAAATCATACTGGCTTAATATCCACGTATCAGTAATTACAGCAAGTTACAGCTTTTTTACTTTAAACTTGGTGTTAGGAATAGTAAGTATGATATTATTTATTATAAGAAGTCCAAAAAGACCACATATAGACCAAAGTATTATAAATGTACACTGCATTAATGAAATAAGTATGATTTTAGGATTAGGTCTGCTTACAGTAGGTACATTTTTAGGCGGTGTATGGGCAAACGAAAGCTGGGGCAGATACTGGGGCTGGGACCCTAAAGAAACATGGTCTCTTATTACTGTTATAGTTTACACTATTATAGTCCATGCAAGGCTTATTAACAGGTTTAATAAACCATATACTTTTGCTGTATTAAGTACAGTAGGATTTTATACAGTGCTTATGACATATTTTGGTGTAAATTTCTATTTAGCAGGTATGCACTCTTACGCATCAGGAGAACCAGTGCCGATACCAACTTTCTTATATGTAATGGTTGCACTGCATATTGTATTAATTGCAGTTTCATTTAGAAAAAGAAATCTTGATATGCCGGTATTTAAGGCTCAAGATGATAAACAAAACTAGATAACATATTTAGTATAAAAAATAACCCTGCTTTTACTTTAAAGGCAGGGTTTTTTATGATTAAATTTTTATTTTTTTATAATTAAAAAAATATATTACATGTACAATAATTGTTCTGTAAAAATGTTTAGTATTTATATATAAAAGTATATATTTAGTAACAGAAAAAAACTCTGCCAAATTAATGACAGAGTTTTCCAAAATCATGATTAATTAGTTTAATGTCTGCCTATCAGAAGTATAAGTTTCATTTTTTATATTATTAATATTAAACCTAAATTCTGGTGCTGTTTCTGCCGCAAAAGGAACAATATTAAATGTAATACAGTTTGCACTTTCGCATGTTATTTGGTAAGTTGGCAGTGTGCTGTTAGTTGTTTTAGCTAATACTTCACTGCTGTAGTCAGGTATAGTAACAACATCACCTGGCTGGAATGAAAATGCCTGCATAAGTTGAGAACCTTCACCTGCAATTTGGAATGATGATGAGCCTATTTGATATTGGCCATTTTCATCTTTGTTATAAATAAACTGTGCGATTAAATCATAATCAACATTATCTCTTGTAAGTTTAAAGAGTGTTTGTGCAGTAGTACGTGATGAATTAAAGTTATCGATAGATTTTTTTATTTTAACTTTTATTGGGTTATATTCTTCTGTTCCAAAAGGTGCTGCAGCAAATAAGTTGGCATCGTTTATATTATCAAAACCAGTATCTACTGATATAGTATATTTAATATTATCAATATTTTCTGTTTCAGCTGTTGTTATAGTATAATCACCTGCAACAGTACCTATTCTTACTGTGCCGTCATCATATTGTCTAACTAACTCTAATGTAGAATTATAACTTGGTGCAAAGTTACTTGTATATTCAACTAATATATTTGTTCCCTGTTTAGTTATTTGACCAAAGTTATAAGTTGTATTAGTATCAGCATATTGTGTAACATTATCAAGCATGCTTATATATTTTGGACTGAAATCTGGTGCAAATAAATTATATAATGCAACATATCTCCTTAAAGGATATTGCTCAGGAGCATATGCCTGCCCATAGTTTGGAGCATAAAAAGATATGCCATAAGATTCTGATAAAAATGGTGATGTTTTATTGATTATTACAGATTTATTAATAATATCAGTAATATCTTGATTATATGAAGAATAATCTAAACCATACCATGCAGTTTCGTTAAGGCTGTTTATAACTGCCTATAAGTCATATAAGCCAACCTGTCCTTTTCCATAAGAGTTTGCGCGTGAAAAAGCTACATACAAATTATTAAATGTTTTTGCTGGATTAGAAACATAATCTTCAGCAATTTTATTTGATAATCTGTCTAATGCGGAACCAAGAGCTTTAACTTGTTTTAAATCAACTGCAGAAATATTAGTTGATACTGAGCCGTTTCTTGCAGAATACTGATAATAAGTAGAAGTAATAGTTTCTAAAAGCTGTTCAGTTGTTTTGTTTTGAGCTATTGCTTTTGTAATATCACCTAAAAGCCAAGGAAACTCAAATTCTGATTCTTCTGAGGCAACATAGTATTTACCATAATCTGATAAATAATGCATCCATTCTGCTGTTCCCATAAGGCATGCTGCAAATCCGATAATATCAAACTCCTTATTTGTTGCTGTTTTTGCCTTATTAAATGCTTTCTGCATTTCAGGTAAAGTTGCACCAGAACCAAAACCTACAATAGTTCCACCAGCATGGCTGAAAAAGATAACAATATATCTGTCTGCTTGATAATTTTGAATACCGTAAGTCAAGAAATCGCCTATAGTATCACCAGAAGCAATATTTATACAGTTTGTATCTCCTTGATTGATACATACATTACCTAAATCTTGAATTTTTTCAATTCCAGTATTTTTAATCTGCCATCTTGCAGCCTGACTCCAGTCTTTTATATAAAATTTTTCAGGGTCTGCACCGGCTGCTGAAATTTCGCTGTCAGTCCATTTCATATTATTTTCTTTAGAGCTTGTTTGGATTATGATATTAGTATTTTCATGGTTTATATTTTCAATCATACCTTTAATCATATAGTTTGCAGGACCATACCCTAATGCATCTTGTTTTATACCAGCATTATATGAATTCTGAAAAAATACTTTTGCATTTTCTGGTACTTCATAATCTGTTCCAACAATATACATTAAAACTGTGGTTTTGACAGATGCAGATGTACTTGAGTTTGATGATGAATCATTATTGCTGCAGCCTGCTGCAATAATGAATGCAAACAGGATAAATAAATATTTCTTCATATATCCTCCTTATGATTTATGAATTAAATTATAATAAAGAAATAAATATTTTTTTGATAGTATCGAGTGTTTTTAATAATTTACTCATTTACCTGATAATCACCTTGATGCATGCGCTTTTTTATATGTTTTTTTATTGTATCTCTTTTAGTGCTTGTAAGCCTGTCAATAAATAGAGTGCCTTCTAAATGGTCTGATTCGTGCTGTAAAATCCGTGCAAGTCTGTCAGATGCCTCTACTACTTTTTCATTACCATACCTGTCCTGATATTTGACTTTAACATTCATAAATCTTTTAACATAAGCATATTCACCAGGAATAGAAAGGCAGCCTTCTTCCTCTAATATCTCACCCTCTTTAACTAAAAATTCAGGGTTAATGATTTCCATAGGGTTTTTATTATTAGGGCCTGATAAATCATCAAGTACAAATAAGCGTTTTAATACCCCAACCTGAGGGGCTGCAAGCCCTATACCTTTTGCTTCATACATTGTTTCAAACATATTATCAAGCAGCTTATGAAGTTCTTCATTAAACTCTGTTACAGGTTCTGATTTTTCGCGTAATATTTCACTAGGGAATGTTTTTATTTCTAATATCATAAATTTATCCTTATATTATTTTATTATCCAGCTTTCAAAACTGTTATGCTTAAAATAGTTTAGAAGATATACTTTAAACTTTTCTGCAATATTTTTATTATCTATTTTTTTTACTGAGTTTTCAATATAATTTTGACATTTTTTTGTAATCTCATAGCATATTTCATTATTTTTTTTAATTTTTTCATATTTTGGAGTATATTTAAATATGATTTTAGATATAGTTAATCCATTTTCATTAAGTTTTTCTTTAAAATCATCTGCCAAATATTGGAGGTTTGAATACCACATATTATCATATACTTTTATAGTAAGTGTTTTAGTGTATGGGTCAAAGTTATAAGGAGTTGTAACTTCTTTTAGATTATCCATGATTATAGAATACCATACTTTATATATGATACTCATCTGCATAACAGCGCTGTAAGAGTTATTATTCAGCATCTGGGATAATTTCATCATGGTTTTTTCTATCCGTTTTTACTATTTCTGAAACATATTCTATTAACTCTTTTGTGCCTGTGTGAGTAAGTGATGAAATTTTAAAAAGAGTAATATTATTTTCTTTTGCATATTTTTCAAATTCTTCAAAATTTTTCTGGTTACATGCATCCATTTTTGTAGCAGCTGCAATCTCTTTTTTATCTTTTAAAGATTCTGCATATAAAGCAAGTTCTTTTCTAATAGTTTCATATCTTTCTATCATAGATTCTTCACTTGATGAATCTATAAAGTGAAGAAGAAGTGAAGTTCTTTCTATATGTCTTAAAAACTGCTGCCCAAGCCCTGCTCCTGCGTGAGCATTTTCTATTAATCCAGGCATATCTGCAATAACAAAGCTGCCCCCGTGGCCGTCTTTTATAACTCCTAAATTAGGTGTCAATGTAGTAAAAGGGTAGTCTGCAATTTTAGGTTTTGCAGCAGATACAACAGAAATAAATGTAGATTTACCAGCATTAGGAAACCCTATAATACCCACATCTGCTAAAAGTTTAAGCTCCAGCTCCACATCTATTTCCTGGCCTGGTTTTCCGTCTTCTGCATAGCGAGGCGCCCTTTGTTCAGGTGTAGCAAAATTCATATTACCCCTGCCGCCTCTGCCGCCAAGTGCTGCTAATACTTTTTCGCCGTCATGAGTAATATCTGCAATAATATCGCCAGTTTCCGCATTTTTAATAATTGTGCCAAGAGGAACAGGCAAAATCAAATCTTCCCCAGCTTTGCCGTGCATATCGCTGCCCTTTCCTTTTTCTCCATTAGGGGCTTTATATACTGATTTATAGCGGAAATCCATTAATGTATGGCGTGATTTATCGCCTATGAAATAAATAGATGCACCATTACCTCCATTGCCGCCATTAGGTCCCCCTTTTGGAACATATTTTTCTCTGCGAAAGCTTATGCAGCCGTTGCCGCCGCTGCCTGCTTTTAGTTTTATAGATGCTGTATCAATGAATTTCATAAATTTTACCTGTAATAATAAAAAAAGCCGGCAAAAAACCGGCTCTTAATAAACCATATATTATGGTGTAATTAACATGCTTTATCAGCTTCAATCATTACAAAATGACCAAGTCTGCCTTTATCAACAAACTTAACATAGCCAGGAATAAGAGCAAATAATGTATCATCTTTACCGATACCTACACCTTCGCCTGGTTTATATTTAGTGCCTCTTTGGCGAATGATAATGTTACCAGCTTTAACTAATTCGCCGCCAAATTTTTTAACGCCTAATCTTTTGGAATGGCTGTCCCTGCCGTTGCGGGAGCTGCCGCCTGCTTTCTTGTGAGCCATTGTTATCTCCTATCCATTAATTTTAACAACTTTTACTTTTGTAAACATTTGTCTGTGGCCTTGACGTTTACGATAATCTTTTCTTCTTTTCTTTTTGAAAATGTAAACTCTGTCAGCCTTGCCGTGCTCAAGCACTTCAACTTCGATAGAAGCTCCTTTAACAAAAGGCGAACCTGCAGTTTGCTTGTTATCACCTGAAATAAAAAGAACTTCTTCAATTTTATGATTGGCGCCAACTTCAACATCTAATTTTTCAATATTGATAGTATCGCCTTCTTTTACGGTGTATTGTTTACCACCAGTTTTAATTACTGCGAACATGCAGAACCTCCACCTATTATTAAGGAAAATTAATCTAAACCAAAAAAAATACTCTGTCAAGTAAAATTTTTAATTTTCTTGTAATTTTTCTATTCCTGTGCCTTTCAGGGTTACTTCACGTCTTTCTCCTGAATTGCTCATTATTATTATTTTCTTTGTAAAATCAGCATTTCTATCTGGTGCAAATGTAAAACCTAGATAGCATGACTGCCCTTTTTGCAGCATAAAGTTTGTTTCATTATTATTTGATATGCATGACGGCAGATTTTTATTATTTACTACTACAAGCCTGAAGTTAGAATCTTTACTTTCTGAAAGTATAGAATAATGCTGGTCAGAATCACTTGTATTAGGTATAAGTATTTTTTGCACATTGCCGCCAAAATATACTGTGCCAAAATCAAGCACATCTGATGCTGAGCCGTAAAGTGCATATTCTTTTGCGCCTGATAATATTCTTTTATTAAATATTAGCTTAGAAGAAAAATCTCCTGCAGAGTTAGGCAGAAAGCTTATAACTATACCGCATGGATTATCATTAGGTTCTTCAATAGTGTTTTCAGTTATTTTACATGTGCTGAGAGAAGAATCTATTTGAAAAGCGCTGTCCCCTGTAATTTGGTATGTAAGCGGAGATGTATCCTTATTATTTGTTTTGAATATTTTGATATATGCATACTTATCACTTTTTGTGCCTGCAGTTTCGTTCTGCCATTTAATAGAATATTCTGCTCTTTTATTGTCTATATTTTCGCCGCTGTTATCAGTGTAATAAAGCACTGTAAAATCAGGCATTAATATGCCTCTGCCTTTAATATTATATTCAAGATTATCTTTTTGGCTTCTTATAAACATTTTTTCGTTATATTCTTTTACTTCTGTTGGCGAAAAAGTTAAGTGCAGCCTGCATTTTTGGTCAGGTCCAAGAGAAAAGAGAGTTTCACCATAGTGCTGTATGCAGGAATCTTCTGCAATAGTTGAAAATGATTCTTTTGTTTCATTATCAAATATTTCATCTGTTAAAGGTGCAGCTTTAATATCGCTTGTCTGCATTGATAAGTGTGATGAAAATGAAACAGAATACTCCTGAGTAATAGAGGCACTGTTTTTTATTGTTATAATCTGGCTTATAGAGTTTGCTCTGTCTTTATTAAAAAAAGAGTTTCCAAAGTTAATTGTATCAGCATAAGCCTGGCCTGCTGCAATAATAAATATGAAAGCAATTATTGCTTTGTATCTCATATAATCTCCTAAATTTCCTTATAAGATACTATTATATGCATTTTTTTGCAATATAAAAGTATAACATCAAAAATCTTTTGGGTTCACTTTATATACAACACCGTAAGGATAATGGCTTATTACCTTTGTAAAATATCTCTCATCTGGGTTTTGCAGCAGGAAAAGCTGAGCAAAAGATGAGTCTGCAATTTTAGGTGTAAGTATATAAGTAATAAATCCGTTTTCAGCAGGATGAAGTACTGCAGTATACCCTTGCTGTAATGAATATATTTGTGAGCCGCTTAATACACCTTTTTCTGTGTAAAAAATCTTATTCAGCTGAGCGCTGCCTTCCTGAGAAGAAAGTTCGCCTGTTTCTGTATCAATACTCATTCTATTTGAGCATACAAGTTTTTTATCACTGTTTGGCTGGCAGAATGTCATAAATATGGAATCAGGCTCCCCTGCAAGATATGATATTGCACTGTATTTCTGCACCATATCATAAGTTAATAAAATATAAATATTTTCTTTTTCTGGTCCTCTGTCATAAGAGCTCATAATATTTGATATTTCATCTATTGATTTATTATCTTTAAACATTTCTTCTGTTTTTTCATAACCGCCTGATGCAATGTATGAAGAAATATTATAAAGGGACTGCTGGTTTCCTGTTAAGCTTTTTGCAATCATCCATGTTTTAGTAGTAGACTGGCTCATACCGCTGTGGTAAACAGGTCTGCCTGTAACATCTGTTATTGCAAGACCGTAATCCCACCATGTATATATTGTAGCGTTATCAGGCAGTTCTTTTCCAAGTGTATCAATTAGTTCATAAGTACCTGTATCTATTGATGGTCCTGGCACCATACCATAAGCTGTAAGTTTTGCATTCACTATACCTATTGTTAATATAATCATTAAAATAAAAGGCATAAATGTATTTATATATGGTTTAATTTTAACATTTTTTTCTGCAGTTTTTTGGAATAAGTAGTGAGTTATAATATATATAATGTATCCAAGTCCTGCAGCAACAACAGGGGCAAGAAACATAGCAAACCTGCCTGAGCTTACAAATGTAACAAACCCCATTGCAAATAACGGAGCAAGCGGCAGAGTTTTTTTAATGTTTGCAATAAAAAATAAAATACCGCCAATAAGCCCTGTAATAAAAAGAATAGTATTTTGTAAAGTAAATGTTACTATACCACTAAACGGTTCAGCTGCTGCTTCACTTATTGTATTATATACCCATGGAATAGGTGAGCTGTTTTCAAGGCTGTTTGGCAGAAATGGAATATATACTGCCAGCGCGCCTATTAAAGCACCAAGAGAATCTATAAATACTAATGGATTTGATGTTATAATATAAATAACAGCTGCAATAAGTATATTTTTATATTTATGGTTGTATATAATAAGTGTAATTATAAACACAACAAAATATACAAGGTTAAATAGTATATGGTTATAAAAATGCTGGAAAGCAAGCATAGTAAGTCCAAGGCATGCAGAAAGAATAAAAAGATATGTTTGTTTTTTGCTCACTGCAGCAGCAAGAGTAAAAAGTGAGGCAAGGAAAAGGAAAAACATATTTCCCCCGTCTGTATCAAACCTGCCTATTGATGTTCTGCCGTAATAAACTGGGGCAAATGTAGTTAATATGCCTGTAATCAGACCTAATGCAGGATATCCTGCTAAATAAAAATAAAGGCATGCTGCAAGTATAAATGCACTGCTGAGCCATGGCACCATATTTACTGCTGTATTATAGTAGTCTACCCCTGTAATATTATGAAGTTTTGCAAGCATAACACTAAGCAGTGGAGCAGGGTCATAAAATGGCACACCTTCTGGATAAAATATGTCTATATCATCACCGCCTGGCACATATTCTCCTGCATTTAATTCTTTTGCATGTCTTATATATTTATAAGCATCAAGAGTTGTCATCATAGGAGTATCGCCGTAAAAGAACTGGTCATGGTTTTGTTTCCAGACTTCCAGCTGTCCATACCTGGCATTTACAGATACTGCAAAAACTATTAATGCAGCAACTGTAAAAATAATAAACGCATACTTTGAATTTGATGATGGAAAATTAATGTATGAAGTTATTTTATTATATTTAGCGCATAAAGCCTTTATCGTTTTATTTTCAGATAATGTTTTTCTAATATCCTGCATTGTCTGCCTCTAAGTAGTGGGTTTCAATAAACTGATAAAGCAGTCTTAAACCAAAGCCTGTAGCTTCTTTTCCAAAGATTGGGTGATTTTTTTCAAGGTAGGCAGGGCCTGCAATATCTAAATGAATCCATGGGTAGTTATCTACAAACTGTTTTAAAAAGAGGGCAGCGTGTATTGCGCCCCCTTCTCTGCCGAATGTGCTCATATTTTGAATATCTGCAACAGTGCTGTTTATACCCTGTTCATATCCATCAAAAAGTGGCAGTTCCCATACATCTTCTGCTGATTCCCATGATATATCAGTTATTTGTTTGCTTAAAAATTTTCTGTTAGAGAAAAGCCCTGCGCAGAATGGTCCGAGAGCCACTGTACATGCACCTGTTAATGTGGCAGCATCTATAATTATTTCAGGGTCAGTTTTTGTTGCCATATAAAGAGCGTCAGCAAGAATAAGCCTGCCTTCTGCATCTGTATTTAATATTTCAACAGTTTTACCGCTGGCAGAAGTTATTACATCACCTGGCACAAGTGCCTCTCTGCCTATAATATTTTCAGCCAGTGGTATATATGTATTGATATTTATTTTTAAGTTTAATTCAGCTGCAAGTTTAGTAAGAGAAAACATTAGTGCAGCTCCAGACATATCTGTTTTCATAGTAGTCATACTTGCAGCAGGTTTTAAGCTTGAACCGCCGCTGTCAAATGTGATGCCTTTGCCAACAAGTGCAATATTTTTTGTGCTTTCTGGTGCGCCAATATATTTTATATGTATAAAGTGAGGCTCATGGCTGCTGCTTTTACCTACTGCATTTAGCAGATTTAAGTTATTTGCAGTTATTTCTTTTTGGTTCCAGACTTCCACTTTCATACTGCTGTGGCTGTTTTCTTTAACAAATGCAGCAAAATCTGCAGGTGTTAAATGGTTTGCTGGTGTATTTATTAAGTCTTTCATTATATTAATATTTGTAAAGACTGTATTCCATTTATCTGCATTATCGTCTATATATTTTTTAAGTCTAGGCATAGCAGTGATAATTTCTGCCTCAAAAGTATGCTCTGGTGATTTTTTTGATTTAAAATTTTCAAAAGAGTAATCAGCAAACATAAAGCCTTCTAAAAAAGCTTTAGTGCTGGAAAAATCTTTTTTCTCATTATAAATATCTTCAAAAGAGATAACAGAAAAAGATGATATCTGGTCTTTTTTAAATATAGATGCAGTTTTTGCACCCAGTTCCATATAAAACCTTGCATCTTCCTGTTCTTTTGGTATGTGTATAATATATATTTTTTTAAGTTTTTTATTTACATCTAAATAAAAGCTTTTAGATTCTTTTTCTTCAAAATTAAAATAGTCGGACTGGATAATCTTTTGTATTTCATCGTCTATTTTTTTACCAGTAATAAGCCTTAACGAGCGGATATTTTTATAAACTGGAATAAGTATTGCGTCTTTTTTAGAATCAACAGCTATTTTTTTTCTGCATGAAATTTTCATAATAATCACCTGAATAATAAAAGTAGTGTATTTCTGCCAATATTTATACTCAATTTTTTTAAAAAATAATATAAAAATTTTTATTTTAATCAAAAAAATTTAAAAATCTTATATTTATAAAAAAGTTCGTTGCAATATTAAGTTGTATATATATAATACAGATGAGGCAGAAAATGGAAAAAATGAAAGACAAACCATTATTTTATATAGAGAAAATTAGTTTATTTGCAGCATTAGAGTTTGTGCTTGCATTTTCCGGGGCAGGCTACCTTATTCCTTACGGCAGCGCCACGATAATGTATATACCAGTAATAGCGGCAGCCTATTTATACGGCAAAGGTGCAGGAGCTTTAATCGGAGCAGTTTTTGGCATTACAAGTATATGGAAAGCATCAATGGCAGGAGTAAGTGATTTTGATGCATTATTTTCTCCATTTTTTAGTGGAAACGTTTTAGGAAGTTTATATACAGCATTAGGCTCAAGAATATTATTTGGGTTTACTGCAGGCTTAATATTTTCAGCAGCTAAAAATATTAAAGTTAATGAATATATAAAAGTAATTACTATATCGGTAATAAGTCAGGTACTTCATGCATGTTTAGTATTAATGCCTATGCATTTCTTTTTTCCTGAGTATGCAGCAGATAATGTAAGCATAAAAAATACACTGATTTCTGTAAATGAGCTTATACAGGTTATTTTAATTTCACTGGTTATGGCAGCAGTAGTATATGTATCAAGAAATAAGCGTATTGCAGAAATAGAAAAAATATTAGATGAGGGCCGCCAGTCATATTATACGAAACGGCTTAAAATTGAGGGTGCATTTTTTGTATCATTTTTATTTTTTATTATACTGGCATTAATGTATCATCTTCATGATATGACACTGATTGTAATAGATGCAAATAATATAACATTACCAAATCAGGCACGTATAATGTTTATAAATTTACAGGTTCAGTTTTTAGCAGGTGTTGCAGCAATATCGCATATTATTGGTATTTTTATAACATCATACCGGGTTTATTCTGTTTATCATATAAATAATGCAGATAAAGACTTAATGACAGGTTTATACAGTAAATCAACAGCAGTAGATTATGGTGCAACAGTTACAGCTAATAAAAAAAATTTCCCAGATACATATTTTATAATATTTGATATAGATAATTTTAAATCAATCAATGATACGTATGGTCATTTAATGGGTGATAAGGTAATAATAAATACGGCAAGGTTTTTAGAAAAGCATTTTGGTTCATCAGGTCTTGCTGCCAGGTTTGGTGGTGATGAGTTTGCTGTATTTGTAACACGTTCATTAAGCAGAAAAGATATAGAAGAAAAAATAAAGTTATTTATGTCAGATACAGCAAGTATAAATCTAGGCGATAATCATGAGGTTACATGCAGCATAGGTATTGTGCATATTGATAAAGAAAGAAAGTTTGATGAAGTATATAAAAAGGCAGATGAAATGCTGTATCTTGTTAAAACATCAGGTAGAAATGGTTATAAGTTTTACGAAAAAATGTAGAAAATCAGTAAAAAATTAAATAAATTTTTCAAAAATTAAAAGAATTTCTTGCCAGCTTTAAAATATAATGATATTAGATATAGATTGTATTATTTTTGCAAAAGGATAAACAAGTTAATACAGGGGGCTTATAATTACATGAGTTGTAAAGTTATTGCTGTAGCTAACCAGAAAGGTGGTGTTGGTAAAACCACAACTGCAGTAAATCTTTCTGCATCACTTGCAGTAGCAGAAGCCAGAGTTTTACTTATAGATTTTGACCCGCAGGGTAACGCAACAAGTGGGCTTGGTTTTACTGCTGACACAATAAAAAGTGATATATACGATGTTTTAGTTAATGGTGCAGATATAAAAGAGTCCATACTTCATACAGAGATAGAAGGGCTTGATTTAACTCCTGCAAGGATAGAGCTTTCTGCAGCAGAAGTGGAGCTTATACAGGAGCTTTCCCGCGAAACAAAATTAAAAAGAGCCATTGCAGAAATTAAAGATAATTATGATTATATATTAATAGACTGTCCGCCTTCCCTTGGGCTTTTAACAGTTAATGCATTAACAGCTGCAGATTCTGTATTAATACCGCTGCAGTGTGAATATTATGCAATGGAAGGGTTAGGTCAGTTATTAAATACGATTAATTTAATAAAAGAAAACTTAAACCCTTCATTAGTGTTAGAAGGTATACTGCTTACAATGTATGATGCAAGAAACAACCTTTCAAAAGAGGTTATGAATCAGGTTAGAATGCATTTTCCTGATAAAGCATTTAAAACTATTGTGCAGCGAAACGTATCATTAAGCGAAGCTCCAAGTTATGGCAAGCCTGTAATATTATATCAGGCAAAATCAAAAGGTTCAGAATGTTATATAGAGCTTGCAAAAGAGATGCTTAATAAAGAAAATAAAAATAAGCAGGATGAGGCATGAAAAAACCATTAGGCAGAGGTCTTGATTCATTAATACCCCGCAGCAGCGAGGAGGCTCAGGCAAAACATACTGGTGTAGTTACATCTAACTTTTTTGAGCTTGGTTTAACAGAGATTGTGCCAAATGATAACCAGCCGCGCCGTGTTTTTGATGAAGGTCTTTTACAGGAGCTGGCAGAGAGTATAAAATTAAAAGGCGTTATCCAGCCTATTATCGTAACAAAACTTGATAACGGTAAATATATGATAATAGAGGGGGAACGCAGGTGGCGTGCATCAGGGCTTGCAGGCAGGCAGACTATACCTGTTGTTGTGCGCAATACAGATACTGCAAAAGAGCGTTTAGAGCTGGCACTTATTACAAACGCCCAAAGGGAAGATTTAAACCCTGTGGAGCTTGCATGTGCATATAAAAAGCTAATGGATGAACATAACTATAAACATGAGGATTTAGGTGTAATAGTTGGTAAAAGCCGTTCAGCTGTAACAAACAGACTAAGGCTTTTAAATCTTCCAAAAGAAGTGCTTGATTTAATAGAAAATAAAGAAATTAGTGAAGGTCATGCAAGGGCGCTGCTTTCACTTAATGATGCAGCAGAGATTATACGTATTGCATATCTTATTAAAGATAAAAATTTATCTGTTAGAGATGTGGAAAATATGATAAAATCTCTTAGCAAACCATCTGGAAAGCAGGAGAAAAAGCAGGACGCAAATATTTTAAACCTTGCTCATGAGATGGAAGTATTTTTTAATTCGAAAGTAGATATTAAGCCGTCTAAAAAAGGCGGAGTTATAAATATTAAATATAATTCTGATGATGAGCTTGATACAATTATAAAAAAAATTAGAGGGGAACAATGCTGAAAGTAGCAAAAGAAACCGGTGGCGGCATAGACGCATTTTTAGGACAAAACACTTCATTTAACGGAACATTAGTTTTTGAAGGGATTGTCAGGCTTGATGGTAATTTTGAAGGTAATGTTAAAAGTAATGATACATTAGTTATTGCAGAAAGCGGAAACGTTAACGCCCAAATAGAATCAGGTATTGTAAAAATATCTGGCACATTTGATGGCTTAGTTATAGCAAAAAATAAAGTTGAGCTTTATAAACCTGCTGTTGTATCAGGAACAATAAGAACTCCTGTATTAAAAATGGAAGAAGGCGTTATATTTAACGGCACATTAGAAATGGATAACGGCAGAAATAAGCCATTAACTGGTAAAAAAGAAGAAGAAAAATAGCAGTTAATTTAATAATGTTTTAAGTAACTGCAAAATGAGAAAAGGAGGCTTACAATGAGTCGTAAACCATTAATTGCAGGTAACTGGAAAATGAACAAAAATGTATCTGAGGGTGCTGCGCTTGCTGCAGAAATCACAGGTGCAGATATTGATTATTCTACACGTGATGTGCTTTTTGCGCCGCCATTTACAGGTATATATGCTGTTAGCGAGGCTGTAAAAAAATCAGGTGGTAAAGCAATAGTTGCAGCGCAAAACATTTACTTTGAAGAAAGTGGCGCTTTTACTGGGGAAGTATCTGCTGATATGATTAAATCTGCAGGTGCATCATGTGTAATACTTGGCCACTCAGAACGCCGCAGCATATTTGGTGAAACTGATGAAGTAATCAATAAAAAAGTGAAAAAAGCAATATCTGCCGGCTTACAGGTTATTTTATGTGTTGGTGAAACTCTGTGGGAACGTGAAGCAAAAGCAGAGGTAGAAACAGTTCTTGCGCAGACTGGTAAAGGTTTAGAAGGTGTAGAAGACCTTTCTAACGTGGTGATAGCTTATGAACCTGTTTGGGCAATCGGCACAGGTAAAACAGCATCTCCTGCTGATGCACAGGCAATGCATAAAGCTATAAGAGACTATATTGCAAAAATTCGCTCAACTGCTGCAGCAGAAAATATCCGTATATTATATGGCGGCAGTATGAAACCAGAAAACGCAAAAGAATTAATGGCATGTCCTGATATTGATGGGGGGCTTGTTGGGGGAGCTAGTCTTAAAGCAGACCAGTTCTTAAAAATTATTAATTTTGATAAATAATATTTTTAAATATAATGCTGGCTTATTTGTATGCAGATAAGCCAGATAAACTAACGGAGGTTAGAGGGAATAAACCCTTAAAGTTAAGAAGTTATGTATACTATAATTTTAGCACTACATGTATTTGTTTGTATTTTATTAATAATTGCAGTTTTATTACAAAACAGTAAAGGTTCAGATTTAGGTGCAGCATTAGGTGGCGGCAGTGGAGAAATGTTTGGACCAAAAGCACCTGCAAGTATTATGAATAAAATCACAACAGTTATAGCGGCAGCTTTTTTAGTTCTTTCACTTATACTTGCTGTAATGAGTGGCTTAGGTAATGACAGTATAATGAGAAAAGTAGATGTTCTTTCTCAGCAGCTGCCAGCAGGCACAGAACAGCAGGCACCAGTAGATACACCTGCTGCGGGAAACAATCCAGTTATTCCATCTAATACTCCTGCGAAATAATATTATTAATTTACGCAAAAGGTTGTGAATGTGAAAAAAATTATTTTACTAATATCTTTGTATCTAATTTCAGCATTATTACTTCAAGGTTGTAAAAAACAGGAAGAACAAGTTGTTTTTCAAGAAGAAACTCAAAATAAAAACAATCAGGTTAAAGAAATTATTCCCTATGGAGATGCGCTTTCTACTGGGGAAATAGCAGAGCCAATAAACCTTATTCCTGCCCTTGCATCAGATTCAGCAAGTCATAATGTTACTCAATACATATACAATGGTTTAGTAAAATATGATAAAGATTTAAATTTAGTTGGCGATTTGGCAGAACGCTGGGAAATATCAGATGATAAAAAAGTTTTTACATTTTACTTGAAAAAAGGAGTAAAATGGCATGACGGAGTAGAATTTACAGCAGACGATGTAAAATTTACTTATGAATTTATGATTTCAGATGATACACCTACTGCCTACGACGGTGATTTTAGAGCTGTTGAAAGTGTAGAGGTAGTAGATAAATATACAGTTAAGGTAACATATAAAGAGGCGCTTTCTCCTGCACTTGCAAGCTGGGGGATATGGATGATGCCGCGTCATGCTTTAAAAGATAAGCCAAGTAAATCGCCGCTGCAAAGAAAGCCCATTGGTACAGGTCCATACATGCTTGAATCATGGAAACCGGGGCAGTCAATCACATTAACAGCTTTTCATGACTATTTTGAAGGCAGACCTAAAATAGAAAAAGTTTTCATAAGAGTTATCCCAAACCAGACAACACAATTTTTAGAGCTTTTAAACGGCTCAATAGATATTATGGGGCTTAATCCTAAACAGGAAAAATTTGATACAAATACACCACGTTATATTGAGAATTATAATACATATTCATTTTTAGATTTTTCATATACATATATAGGGTATAATTTTAAGTTAGAGCCATTTAATAATAAGCTTGTACGTCGTGCTTTAACCCATGCAATAGACAAGCAAAGTATGGTAGACGGACTGCTTTACGGCAAAGGGTATGCAGCAGAAGGACCATATAAACCAGATTCATACTGGTATAATAAAAATGCCAAAGGTCCTGAATATAACAAGGAAAAAGCAAAAGCATTACTAAAAGAGGCTGGTTTTGAAGATATAGATAACGATGGTTTTCTAGAATATAAAGGTAAAAAATTTACAATAGAGTTAATGACGAATTTAAATAACGAAGTACGCAGCAAGATTGCAGAGCTTGTACAGCACAGCTGGGCAGAGGTGGGGATAAAAACTCAGATAAAAGTGCTTGAGTGGGCAACTATGCTTGGGGATTTAAATAAAGGAAATTTTCAGGCAGTAATTCTTGGCTGGTCTACTGTGCTTGACCCTGACCAGTATGATATATGGGCAACTGAGCGCTGCGGCGGCAATGGTCAGAACTTTATATGTTACAGTAATGAAGAAGTGGACAGGCTTTTAACAGAGGGGCGTAAAGTTTTTAATAAGGAAGAACGCCGAATATATTATGACAAAGTGCAGGAAATTTTAGCTGATGAGCAGCCATACACATTTTTATATTTTCCATACAGTCATATTGCACTTAATAAAAGATTTCAGAATGTAGAGCCTGCAAGAGCAGGAATAACATATAATTTTATAGACTGGTATGTTTCAAAAGAATATCAAAAATATAAAGTAATTGAGGAATAAGAAATGGGGGGGGGTAATGTTGTGAAAAGAATCTGCCTTTTTGCAGGTTATGACGGCAAAGGTATCATAGAAGATTATGTTCTATACTACCTGCAGGAACTCTCTAAAGTATCAGATGTTTATTATTTAGCAGATAATGAAGTTAAGCAGCAGGAGCTTGAAAAAATAATTCCCTATGTAAAAGGAGCGTATGGCTATCATCACGGGAAATATGACTTTGGCTCATGGCAGGAATTAATAAATATTTTAGGCTGGGATAAATTATCAGAATATGATGAATTAATATTAACAAATGACAGTGTATTTGGTCCATTATGCAGTATACACAATTTTATGGAAAAAGTAGAAAAAGACAAAGAGTGGGATTTATGTGGTATAAATGCTGCGTATGATTTTCACACATGGCATATAAGCAGTTATTTTTTAATATTTAGAAAAGATGCATTTTTATCAGATGCATTTAAGTCGCATATAAATTCAGTTACGAAAGAGGAAAGTGTAAAAAAAGTCATAGAAAAATACGAAGTAGGCCTTTCAAGAAAAATGATAGAGGCAGGATATACAGTAAAAAATATAGTAAATTTCAGAAAAAATATTTATTTATCATGGCGTGATTTTGTAAAAGCAGGCTCGCCATTAATAAAGCGTAAAATTTTTACTGATGAAATGTTTTTAATATGCAGAACATCAGGCTGGGAAAAATTTCTAAAAAAATATTCGGAATATGATACATCTCTTTTACATAACTATGTAAATCAGTTTAAAAGCAGTCTAAGGATATTCAGGCTTTTAGGAAATAGAACATTTTGGGACTATGCTCTTAAAGGTATGATTAGGATAGTATTGACGAAAGAAAGAAAACTTATCCGTATATTTGGAATATATATCTTAAATAAATATAACTACGACACGAATAAAATAAAGCAGGTTATAAAGTAAAAGGTGTTTTTTAATTAGATTTATAAATATAAAAGCTTTAATAAAAATTTTGGGGATTAAATGGAAAAATAAGTGTCATAGTGCCTGTATATAATACACACCTGTATTTAAAAGAATGTTTAGACAGTATAATCAATCAAACATATAAAAATTTAGAAATAATAATCGTTAATGATGATTCCCCTTATGAAGAAGATGGACTTATATGTAAAGAATATGCAAAAAAAGATAACAGGATAAAATATATAAGGCATAAAGAAAATAAAGGGGCAGGTGGTGCAAAGCAGACTGGTATAAACCATTCTTCTGGTAAATACATCACATTTGTAGACAGCGATGATTATCTGATAAATAAAAATTTATACAGCATAAGTATAAATAAATTTAAAAATATAAATATTGATATTGTATCATTTTATTCAACAATAGAAAAAAACAGGTTGTTAAATAAATTAATAAAAAAAGTATATATTAATGAGCATAATATAATAAGAGATGCTATGACAACTCTTACAAGCAAAATATTTAAAGCAGATTTAATTAAGAAAATAAAATTTAATGAAAATATAAGGTATGATGATATTCCATATTGGTTTGAATTCTGCATTGTCAATAAACCTGTAATATATAAAACAGGAATAACAGGATATTATTACAGGGAAAATATCAACTCTATTACTCAAAATAAAAATAATAATTATAAAATGATAGAAACATTTAATGAAGTGCTAAATTTAGCTGATAAATACAAATGTGATATAAATAAAATACATTATTCAATAGCTGATTTAATAAATACACTGGCTTATGAATACTACAAAGAAATAGAAGATATTGAGATTAAAGAAAAATATAGAAAAGAAATGCAGAAAATACTAAATAACAAGTTTTTAGGTGTTGATAAAATAGGTCATTCACTAAATATGCTAAATTATACTTATTTTATAGAAAACAGTGAAGTAAGAAAAAATTTTGTAGATAATATAGATATATATAAAATTAATAACTATTTTGATATAAAACCAAATATAAAAATATTCAGAGCAAAAAATATTATAAAAAAGATTATTAAAAAAATACAAAATCAGCTTATAAAATAAATATAAACATAATAATAAATTAATGAAGTGTAGTGTAACAATATATATAAACATACAATTACTCTAGGAATTTCAAATAAAATTTAAAAAAAATAACATAAAAAATTATATATTTATATTGTTAAAAAAATAATTATAATGTATAATGCAGGTAAAAAATAAATTATATGTATACAATACTTGTATATTAAAAATAAAAATGCTACAAAAAGGTTAAAAATTTATGGTATTTAGTTCATTTACTTTTTTAATATTTTTCTTACCGTTTACGCTTATAATACTTTATGCACTTCCTCATAAATATCGAAATGTATTTTTGTTAATAATGAGTTTAATATTTTATATGTGGAGCAGTCCCCAGTATCTTCTTGTAATGATTGGTGTAATTATAATCAATTATTTTGCAGGTATATATATAGATAAGTATGATGCTGTTGGGGGGGGGCATGGTCAGAAATTAAAAAAGCAGGTATTAATAGCAGGTATAATCATAAATGTAGCAGTATTATTTATATTTAAATATTTAACATTTACATTACGCAGTGTAAATGAGTTTATAAGTATGTTAGGGTTTAATACTTTTACATTTATGAATATAGTGCTTCCTGTTGGTATTTCATTTTACATATTTCAAAGTATATCATACCTTGTTGATATTTATAGAAAAGACGCGCCTGTACAAAAAAGCATACAAAATCTTGCATTATACATTTCAATGTTTCCACAGCTTGTGGCAGGCCCTATTGTTAGATATAATTCAATTGCGCAGGATATAGAAAGGGAAAGGCATATTCCTTTTGAAGTATTTATATTAGGCGCAAAAATATTTATATTAGGTCTTGCAAAAAAAGTATTAATAGCAAACCAAATGGCAGTAATTGCAGATACAATGTTTGCGCAGAATGCGGCATATATAACTGCTGTTAATGCATGGATTGGTGCAGTTGCATATACATTTCAAATATATTTTGATTTTAGCGGATATTCTGATATGGCAATCGGACTTGGTTTAATGATAGGTTTTAAATTTCCAGTTAACTTTAACTACCCATATATTTCATACAGCATAACAGATTTTTGGAGAAGGTGGCACATATCACTTTCCAGCTGGTTTAGAGACTATGTATATATACCATTAGGTGGAAACAGAGTAAAAGTATCTAGAATGTATATAAATCTTTTAATTGTTTTTACAATCACAGGTATATGGCATGGTGCAAACTGGACATTTTTAGTATGGGGTTTATTTCATGGACTTTTTCTTGTGATTGAAAAAATAACAGGGCTTAATAAGACAGAAAAATATAAACCTGCCCGCTGGATTATAACAATGCTGATAGTAATAATTGCATGGGTATTTTTCAGGGCAGATACAATTCACGATGCATTAAATTATATTAAAGCAATGTTTGGGTTTAATAAAAATGCTGAAGAACTGATTTCAAGCAGTATGTATCTTGAAAACGCAGCATATTATGTATTAATGGTAATAGGGCTGGTTGGTTCAACGCCATTAATCAAAAGATATTTCTTAAGAAATATTGATGCGTTTGATACTGTTTATGTAAATAAAGCAACAGTTTTGATACAAAACATATTTATGATTTTACTGCTTGTAATGGTTTACATAATGCTTGCAAATAATACGTATAATCCATTTATATATTTTAGATTTTAGGGTGAATATATGAAAAAACTGCTTTCAATAATATTGCTTTTATTTATTATAAATATAATTATTGCATATGAAGTAAACCAGGGAATAGATTTATTAATATCAATTATTACTACATTAGTAATTTACGCAGTAATAACATTATTTACCATTAGAATATTTAAGAATGATAAGAATTATATTAGTATTATATTTTATATTATTGCAGCATTAGTATTAGGTCAGGGTGTAATATTTTTTACATATACTAAAACAATGAGCAGCAGTGAAAACAGGAAACTTGCAAAATTTCCTAGTGTTAATCCATTTCATGAAGAATTTGCAGAAGATATGGATAGGTATATTAATGACAGAATAGGGTTAAGAGAATATGCTTTAAAAGTGTATAAAAAAATAGATTTTTTTGCAAATTTAAATCTAAGCAATAATGTAATAGCAGGTAAAGATGGTTGGTTATTTTTAAATAGTGAATCTAATAATTTTAAGTATTTTCAAAGGGCACAAAAATATACGCCTGAAAAATTAAATGCAGTTAAAGCATTAATAGATAAAAATATTAAATTTTGTCAGGATAACGGAATAGAATTAATAATAATTATACCACCAAATAAATCAACAATATATCCAGAATATTATAATAAATACATAAGGAAAACAGCTGGTAAAGATAATTATTTAATATTAAAAGATTATCTTAATAAAAATTTACAAAATGCTCATGTAGTTATGCCTTATGATGAATTAATGAATGAAAAAGAAAATAATACACTTTATCATAAGGCAGATACTCACTGGAATACTTTTGGTGCATATACTGCATATAAATCACTGGAAAAAGAAATAAAAAAGGTTAATAAAGAATACACTTTGTTTGATGAAAGCAGAATAAAAAAATGTGAAAAAGATGTTGGATATGATTTAGAAACATTAAGCTATAATGTAAAGTCAGCTGGGCAGAAATATGAAAGTATATGTATTGACGGACTGGATAATATAACACTGGAACCAAATAATAAAACTGTAATATGGCATAAAGGTTATGGTGGAGAGAAAGCACCTAACGTATTAGTAATAAATGATTCATTTATGGCAGAACTTGCACCATTTATTTCAACAGGTGTGTCATCTTTATGGCATCTGTGGACCTATGATGCAGATTTTAGTAAAGTATCAGATGTTATACTTGAATCAAAACCTGATATAATAATATGGGAAAGGCTTGAAAGGTATTGGTTTAACTAATTAATATAAAGAATAATATAGAATAAAATAATGTAAAATCTAAAAACGATTGCGAAAAATGATATAAAT
>DXAQ01000098.1 GCA_019116905.1 Candidatus Mucispirillum faecigallinarum
TCCAATAAATGGGGTTCGGGTCATTTATGCTCCCTTTTTTTATAGTTTATTATAGAAAAATTTATTAAGAATAAAAATTATAGAAATAGTTTAAGGTTTATAAATTATCATCAGGCATTTCAAGTTTAGTAATTTCTGATAGAGTTACTCCGTCAAAGTAAAGCAGGTCTGTTGATATTTCTGTTTTTTCGTCCCATGTAACTATACCAAGACTAATATAGCATTTATTAAATAAAACACTATCATGCAGATGTGCAAAGTCTGGAACAGAAAGATATGGTTTAAAATCAAATATTTTTGTTTCATGGTTTGAAAAAGTAACTTTGAGTCTGTAATCATGCATAGGTGTTACAGAAACAACAGTTAATACTTTTGGTTTATTTTTACCGTATACTATGCCGTTTCTTACCATAATCGTATCCTTGTATTAAAATAAGTTAACTAAATAATATATTTATGAGCTAATCTATAATAAATTTTTGCATATATCAACAAAATATTTTATATTATATATAGATAATTTTATATAATTTATCTATTTTTTAAAATAAATCTTTACATTATTCTATCTTTTTTGTAGTGTATGTAGGTTTTTTGGATTAAATCATATAGGTTTACAAGGTGAATTATGAAGAAGGATTTAACAACAGGCAGTCCATTAAAATTAATTATTTATTTTACTATCCCCTTATTAATCGGCAACCTTTTTCAGCAGCTATATAATACAGCAGATACTATGATTGTAGGAAGAACTATAGGGCTTAATGCACTGGCAGCAGTTGGCGTAACAGGAGCTCTTGTATTTTTTGTAATAGGGTTTGCTCAAGGGCTTACAAGTGGTTTTTCCATTATAACAGCACAAAAGTTTGGCAATAAAGATGAGGCAGGAGTAAGAAGAAGTGTAGCAGCATCATTTATACTTGCCTTAATTATAAATTTAGTTTTAACAATAATAAGCGTGCTGCTTGCAGGTGTGCTTTTAAGGGCAATATATACTCCAAGTGAGCTTTATCAGGATGCTTATAATTATATTATTGTAATTTTCTGGGGCACAGGGGCGGCTATACTTTTTAATCTTTTTTCAAATATGCTGCGTGCAATAGGTAATTCAAAATGGCCTTTATATTTTTTAATTGTTGCATGTATTGTAAATATCGTACTGGATTACCTTTTTATACTTTCATTTAATATGGGGGTAGCAGGAGCAGCGTTTGCTACAGTTATTTCTCAGATTACTGCAAGCCTTTTATGTTTTGAATATATAAGGCGTTATGTGCCAGAATTGCAGGCAAAGGGCAGCGACTGGAAAGTTACAAAGCAGGACTTATGGGAGCATATAAGAGTAGGTATACCAATGGCTGTGCAGGTGGCAATTATTGCAATAGGCATAGTTATTCTTCAAGGTGCATTAAATAAACTTGGTTCCTTGGCAGTAGGTGCATTTACTGTGGCACAAAGAATTGATGTACTTGCTGTGCAGTGTATTTTATCTTTTGGCATAACTATGGCAACATATACGGCTCAAAACTATGGGGCAGGGGATATTCCACGTATAAGGCAGGGTGTCAGGCAGGGAACCATTGTTTCTGTTGCATTTGCTGTAATTAGTGGTATATTAATATTATTAGCTGCAGATTTTTCTGTAAGGTTGTTTTTAGGTAAAGATATTACTGACCCAGCACATATTGAAGAAACTATCCGCCTTGCAAAAATATATTTAACTATCAACTGCTCAATGTATATATTTTTAGCACTTCTGCTTGTTTTTAGAAGTACTCTGCAGGGGCTTGGCAATAGTCTTATTCCAACAGTTGCAGGTGTAATGGAGCTTATAATGCGGACAGTGGCAGCTATCATACTTTCTGCATATATTGGCTTTGCTGGTATTTCCTGGGCATCGCCAATTGCATGGGTCGGCGCGTTTATACCTGTATTTATTGCATATTTTTATATTATAAAAAGGCTTATGCGTAAATATATAATAAAAAAAGCAAGGCAGAAACATGCAGATAAACTATCGGAGGAAAGTTTATGAAACAGAACAAAGTAACATTAATTTTAGGTGTAGTAGGTTTAGTATTATGGGTGTATACAATTTATTCCTCTATTCCACTTGCTAAGCATTTAAATTTCAACACATTAAAAATGATACTTGAAAATATGCTCAGTATAGAAAATCTAATTACTCCTGCAGGTTTTATTATAGCTATTGTTGGAGCAGTTATCAGCAATAAAATCGCTGTAATTGCAGGTGGTGTAATATCTATTATTATGCCGGTTTATGGAATTATAGACGAAGGCAATACTGATATCTTTGTAATATTATCAATACTTATTTCTGCTGCAATTATTGTAATAAGCGCTGCAGGCAAAAAATTGAAACTTTAAAAGATTAAAGAACTGTCTTATAAATTTAAAAATTTATAAGACAGTATATATTATAAAAACATTATAATTAATCAGGACATCCTAAAACAGGGTATTTTTTATCACTAAGTGATGCAATATTAATATGTTTTAAATATTCTTCCATGTGGTTTTTCATTTCAACCCACAGCCCGTTTATTGAACACTGGGAACATACGCTGCACTCCCTGTTATTAACACAGTGAATAGGAATTAAACCGCCGTCCATAACAGTGATAACATCAAGAATGGAAATTTCATCTGCAGGCCGTGAAAGCTTATAGCCGCCAAGCTTGCCTGCTGTGGAGATAACAAGTTTACTTCTTTTCAGGCTTGAAAATATTTGTTCTAGATATTTATTTGATATATCAAGCTTTTCAGAAAGTGTGGCAATACCTATAGGTTTGCCGTCTTCTGAAAGCATATTCAATGTGTGCAGTGCTCTGATTGCATAAATTGATTTTGTAGTAATTTTCATAATACACTCTCCTTTTGTATATTGCTATTTTATATCATTGAAATTTTCCCTTAACAGTTTTATTTCTGCTGCATAACCGTCAAGTTCATTTGGAGTTTCAAGGTAAAATGGCAAATGGCAAAGTTTAGGATGATTAATAAATTTAATAACAGCATCAAGTCCTATTGTACCCTTGCCAATTTTTTCATGCCTGTCTTTGCGGCTGTTAAAAGGCATCATAGAATCGTTTAAGTGAACAGCCTTAAGTCTTTCAAGCCCGATAATTTTATCAAATTTTTCTAAAACACCTTCTAAATCATTAACAATATCATATCCTGCTGAATATATATGGCATGTATCAAGGCAGACACCTAATTTATGATTAAGTTCAACTCTATCAATAATAGTGCGTATTTCCTCAAATGATGAGCCAACCTCACTTCCTTTGCCTGACATAGTTTCAAGAAGCACTGTAGTATTATATTTTTCATCTAATATACTATTAAGCATATCAGTAATAAAATCTATTGCAGTTTCAACTCCCTGCCCAACATGACTGCCTGGGTGAAAATTATAAAGGTTGCCTGGAATATATTCCATAATCTCTAAATCAGAAGCCATAGTATTTTTAGCAAACTCTCTAAGTCCTGCATCATTAGAACATGCATTTAAAGTATAAGGCGCATGAGCTAAAACAGGAGCAAAATTATTATCTTTTAATATTTCAATAAGAGCATCTGTATCATTTTTATCAACAGCTTTTGCTTTGCTGCCACGTGGATTTCTGCTGAAAAACTGGAATGTATTAGCATCAATGCTTAATGCTTCTTTTCCCATATTTTTAAAACCTTTTGATGAAGAAAGATGACATCCTATATTAAGCATTATATACCCCAAAATTAATATTATAAATTATATGCATAATCTTATATGAAAATAATATAAATGCAAGTAAAATAAAGAGATATTTTATAAAAAATATGTAGAAAAAATAAAATTTATTATATTTTAAAAAATAAAACAGCTAAAAAGTAACATTTTAAAAATAATACTTGTAAATAACAAAAATATTTATTAAAATAAAATAAGTAATATATATGGTGGAGGCTAGATATGTATAAACTTTTAGACATTTTAAACCCAAACCAAATTAATTTTTTATCATCTATTGGTATTGATATTTCTGATAAGGAATATACTGGTGATGAAGTAAGTGATATTTATTTTGGAGTAATGGATAAGTTAAGTGATAATCTTGGCGATGAAATCACATCTCCTGATGAATACAGTAAAAAATGTTCCGATATTTTAAGCACATTATCAAAAATAACAAGTATATAGTCTACATAATTTATATTGAACTATTTATTAAACAGCTTGTCCTTTTTTAAGTAAGTGTAAACTTATCTTATTTTCTCTGCTGCAAAATTTCAGCAGTTAATATAGTTATGCAAAATTTTAGAGGTGAAGTATGAGTAAAGCTGCAAAATGGAGTATATTTGGGCTTTTGCTGGGAGTAATTATATTTTTATTATCTCCAAGTTTTAAAAATCTTTTATCAAATACCGGCTTTTGGAATGTAAAAGAGCAGTCATTATATTTAAGCGGTTCTATTGCCATTGTTTTTATGGTAATGAGTATGCTTATTTCTGTCCGTTTTAGTTTCATTAATAATTTAGCAGGCGGTTTAGATAAAGCATATATTGTGCATAAATGGGTGGGTATTTGGGCGTTTGTTTTTTCAATTATTCACTGGTTTACAGATAACTGGTTTATAGATATATGTAAAGAGCTTTTTATTCTGCCTCCAAAAGTAAAGGGTCCGTCTACAATCAGCGAGTTTGCAAAGGAAGTATATTCTATTGGCAACGATATGGTAGAATATGCCTTTTATGTAATACTAATAGTTTTAGTTATAGCTTTAATTAAACGTGTTCCTTATCATATTTTTAGATATATTCATAAAACTATCCCTGTAATTTTCTTATTTATTGCATACCATGCTTTTACAATCCAAATTAAAGGCGCATGGTTTGGCTCTATAGGAAGCTATATATTATCTGTTGTAATCTTTTTAGGAGTAATCGCAGCAGTTATGGATTTACTGCAGTTAATCGGCTTTAAACATAAAGTATATGCAGAAGTTGAATTATGTGAGCATAATGAAAATACTAAAACTATTGACTTAGTATTAAAACCAGCAGAAAAATTTGAATATAAAGCTGGTCAGTATGTATTTTTAAGATTTTCTCACAGCAAAGAACCGCATCCATTTAGTATTGCATCATATAACAGAGATGAAAATAAACTCCGTTTTGTAATAAAAGAGTTAGGGGATTTTACATCATCTTTATCATCACTTGTTAATAATGGAGATATTGTAACAGTAGAAGGTCCTTATGGTAATTTTATCTTTGAAGATAATAAGGCTAATCAAATATGGGTTGCAGGTGGTATTGGTATAACTCCATTTATTGCACGGCTTGAATATCTTGCATCAAGTGGCAAAAAAGTAGATAATGTAGATTTCTTTTACAGTGCAAGAGGGGAAAATCAGTTTCCTGAGCTTGAAAAATTAAGTGAAAAATCAGGTGTCCGTTTTCATTACAGAAATACTACAAAAGATGGCAGACTTAATTTTAATATTATAAAAGAAAAAATAAAAGATATAAAAAATACATCTTTATGGTACTGCGGACCTGCATCTTTTGGCACTGCTTTAAAAAACAGCGCAGTATCATCAGGCATGAGCAAAAAAGATATACATTACGACAGCTTTGATATGCGTTAGTTAATAATTAGTGAAACATAAGTTCGTCTATAATTTTATACAAAACAGGCTTAGTGTGTTCTAAAAAACACATTAGCCTGTTATTTTTTTATTATATATCAATAAGTTATGTGTGGCACAATTTTTGCTATATTGAAAGTAGATATAAAGGAGTGCGATATATGCAAAAAACACTGGCAAAAGCTTTTACAATCAAAGGAATAGGACTTCACAGCGGCAAAGAGTTTACAGCAGTAGTAAGTCCTGCCCCGGAAAACACAGGTATACAGTTCAGGCGTGATGATGTGCGCCACTGCGAATATACACGTATTACTCCTTATAACGTTTCATCAACTCAGCTTGCCACAACTATTGACTGCGGCGGTCTGCCTATCAGCACAATAGAACATTTTGCAGGGGCATTTTATGGTCTTGGGCTTGATAATGCTTATGTATCAGTTTCAGGTACAGAAGTGCCTATACTTGACGGCTCTGCAAAAGAAATTATGGAACATATTGAAAAAGCAGGCTTAAAAGAGCAGAAAGCTCCACGTAAAGTTTTAAAAGTTACACGCCCTGTATCAATAGAATATGAAGGCAAAACTGTTGAAATAGAGCCTTATGATTCTTTTCAAATAACATTTGAACTTGATTACCCACACCCTGTTATAGGCAGGCAGGTTTTTACATACGATTATGATGAAAAAACATTCCATAAAGAAATAGGTATTGCCCGCACATTTGGCTTTAAAAGAGAAGTGGAAGCATTATGGTCTATGGGGCTTGCAAAAGGCGGCTCTCTGGCTAACGCTATTGTAATAGATGATAAAGAGGGGGTTTTAAACCCTGAAGGTTTAAGAGCACCTGATGAATTTGTCCGCCATAAAATCCTTGATATGTTTGGTGATTTATCATTAATAGGTTACAGGCTGCAGGGCAGAATTAAAGCAAGTAAATCTGGTCATCAGGTTAATAATGTATTTGCAAGAACGCTGCTTGAAGCAACAAACAGTTACGTTATAGAAGATATGCAGGAAAAAACTGAATGCAGGCAGGAAAATAAAGCTGAAAATATGTCATTTAACCCATTTACTGCATCACCTGCTGCAAACCCTGCATAATAAATTATTGATTATAATATTTGTAAGCCTGCTCTTTTTACTGTAAAAGTAAAAAAATATCAGCAGGCTTATTTTTTTATTGATTAATTTTGCACTATATAATAGTATTACAGACTAAAGCTAATAAAATTTAAGGTAAAATCTATGAGACAGAGCAGATATTTTATACAAACAATGAGAGAAATACCATCAGAAGCAGAAGTTATCAGCCACCAGTTAATGCTTAGAGCTGGTATGATAAAAAAAGTGGCAGCAGGTATTTATGACTATTTACCACTTGGATTAAAAGTTATCCGCAAGGTAGAAAATATTGTCCGTGAAAATATGAATAAGGCGGGAGCAATAGAGCTTTTAATGAGTGTTGTGCAGCCTGCAGAATTATGGCAGCTTTCAGGCAGGTGGAACCATTTTGGTAAAGAACTGCTCCGTTTTAAAGACAGAGGAGATAGAGAATTCTGCCTAGGCCCTACACATGAGGAAGTTATTACTGATGTTGTTAAATCTCAGGTTAATTCATATAAACAAATGCCTGTTACTTTATACCAGATACAGACAAAATTCCGCGATGAAGTGCGCCCGCGTTTTGGCTTAATGCGCGGCAGAGAATTTATTATGAAAGATGCCTACTCTTTTGATATAGATAATGCAGGGGCAGATATAAGCTACCAAAAAATGTATGATGCATACAGGGCAGTATTTAATGCATGCGGACTGCGCCATAAAGTAGTAGATGCAGATACAGGCTCTATCGGCGGTTCATTTTCCCATGAATTTATGGTGCTTGCTGATACAGGGGAAGATGCTATCATGTTTTGCACAAAATGCGATTACAGTGCAAATATAGAAAAAGCAGTTGTAGTAGATAAAGGGGAAAAAGAAAATACTCCATTATTACAGTCAGAAGAAGTTGCTACTCCTGATAAACATACAGCAGTAGAAGTGGCAGAATTCCTAGGGGTTGATATAAAACATGTGCCTAAAACTATGATAATCAGATGCGAAGGCGTGGTTGAAGATAAAGAAGAAAAAACTATCTTTGTAGCATGTATGGTTAGAGGCGACCATGAAGTAAACCTTGCAAAAGTAAAAAATATAGTTAAGGCAAAATCTGCTGAGTTTGCAGAACATTATGAAGTTCAGGATACTGTAGGATGTGCTGTTGGCTCTCTTGGACCTGTTAATATGCCTTTAAAAGTATATGTTGATAACGCATTAAAATATGTATCAAACATAGTAGTTGGTGCAAATAAAGAAGGTTACCACATAAAAAATGTAAATCTTGAAAGAGATGCAAAAATAGAAGGTTACTTTGACATACGCAATGCGATGGCAGGCGATACATGCCCAGTATGCGGTGCAGAATATGAAGAAACAAGAGGTATAGAAGTTGGCCATATATTTAAGCTTGGCACAAAATATTCAGAAAGTATGGGAGCAAAAGCATTAGATAAAAATGGTAAAAATATACCTATCGTTATGGGCTGCTACGGTATAGGCATAGGCAGAACAGCAGCAAGTGCTATTGAGCAGAATTATGATGAGGCAGGTATTATATGGCCTAAGGCTATTGCTCCATTTGAAGTGGTTGTTGTGCCTGTTAATACTAACGATGAAGAAGTTGTTAAAAAAGCAGATGAAATATATGAAAAACTTTTATCACTTGGTGTTGATGTTATAATTGATGACAGAAACGAAAGAGCAGGTGTAAAATTTAATGATGCAGATTTAATCGGCTACCCTGTAAGAGTAAGCGTTGGTAAAAAAGCATTAGCTGATGGTAATGTGGAAGTATTAATCCGCAGAACAAAAGAAGTTATTTTAGTTAATGCAGCTGAAAATACAGCAGAAAAAATAAAAGAAATACTTGATACAAAAGTATTATAAAATAAAATCTTAAAAATTATTTCATATATAAGGGCAGTGTATTTATTATAAAATACGCTGCCTTTTTTATTTGTCAAAATTATATGCAAACTATAAAAGCATAGTATATAATATTTTCAAAAAATAAAAGTCGTTATCGCTTGTATAATATTTATTACATTATAAAGAATTGATTATCAGTACAATTAATCTAATAATTTTTCTATTTCAGCACGGCTTAATCCTTCCACTAAAATATAGTCTGCATCAATAAATTTATATTTATCTTTAGGAAGCTTTTCAATAAATTTTGAATATCTGATGCTGCCAAATACGCGGTAAGACTTTATATCTGCTGGGTCGCCCTCTATAACAACAAGATTTAAATCCCAGTATTCAATATCATCATCACTTGCCATATATTCATACTGAGAACTTACTGCTGGCTTAAAAGGCAGAATTGTTCTTACAGTTTCTGTTAAAGTATATACACCGATATATTTACCACGGTGAAATTCTTGTCTAGGTGTATACGCATCTATTTTTTGGATATCTGTAAAAATTGTTGAAAATTTTTCTACGGGATTTTCTGATGCCATAATTTCTGTAAACATCTTTTCATCAAATGAAACTTCTCTAATAATACCTGAAAACTCTATAGTATCTGGCTCTTTCTGCTTTTTAAAAGCTCTCATTGTCTGCTTTAAGCTGGACATGATTTGCTGCATATATGGATATTCTTCTATATTATCTGCTGTATATTCTTCATCTTTTTTAATAATCACTTTATTAGTGTCTAAATAAGCACATAATTTTTTTATATAGTCAAAAACAATTTTAAAATCATCAATGCTGCATGGTAAAAACATTTTTATACAGTAACTTTTTTTACTAGATTTATAAGAAAGTTCAAACCCTCTGGCACTTACTCCTTTTTGACCAAGTGTAATAAACTGATAATGTTTAATTTTTTCTGCAAAATATCTATCAAGTCCGCCAAAATATTTAAGGTTTTCATCAAGTTCTTCATAATCTGAGCTAAGGTCAAACTGGGAGATATGCTGCCCTATTTCTATCATTTTGCCTATTGTAATATTTCCCTTATACTTTAAATCTTCTATAAAAAAATTTATATTCATAACATTTCTCCAAAAATTATTATACTAATAAATTTTCTATTTCCTTACGGTTTAACCCCTCAATTAAAATATGGTTTGCATCAATAAATTTATATTTATCCTTTGGCAGTCTTTCAATAAAATCTGTATATTTTATCTGTCCTAATTCATGATAAGAATTTTTGTTGTCCTGGCTGCAATCTACCACAATTAGCCTTAATTCAAAGTGGCTTACGTCCTCTTTTCTTCCTCTAAGTAATGCTTCAGGGTCTACTTTTGGTTTGAAAGGAAGTACTGTTCTTATATTTTCAACTAATTTATAATACCCAATATATTTATTAATATAAATTTTCTGATTTGCTGAATATGCATCTAAATTTTGGATATTTGTGATAAATTCTGAAAATTTTTCTGCAGGATTGTGTGATGATATAATATCTGTAAGCATTTTTTCATTAAATGATACAGGCCTGGCAATACCAGAAATTTCTATAGTATTTTTATTTGTCTGCATCTTTAAATTTTCCAAAGTCTGCTTTAAGCCAGATATAATCTGCTGAATATATGGATATTTTTCTAGACGTAAAGTTGTATTGTCTTCTTCATTATCTGTATTAGAATTATTACTGCTTAAACGTGCAGATATATTTTTAAAATAATCAAATACTGCTTTAAATTTATCAACAGGAGCTGTGGAATATTCTTCCCCTTTTTCTGTATAAACTTTATCAACTCCTAAAAAGTTACATAATGTTTTTATAAAATCAAAAGCAACTTTAAAATCACTAATGCTGCATGGTAAAAATATTTCTACGCAGTAACATTCTTTTTCCTTATCAAAAGAAAGATTAAAACCTCTTGCGCTCACCCCAGGCTGACCAAATAAAGTATAATCTCTTGAATTTATTTTATACGCTAATGTATGTTCTATATTTCCAAAATCAGCATTAAATTCACATTGAGTAACAGGATACGCTATATCTGATATCTGCCCGATTGTCAGACTGCCTTTATGCTTAATATCTTTAATATAAAAATATACACTCATTTTATCACCTTTTATATTATTTAATATTAATCTAAACTAATTTAACCATAAAAATATATTATTCAAGATTGTTTGTGTTCTGCTACTGCATTTTTTATATGTTTATATTAATTATTTATAATTTATAAAGTACATTACATGTTATTGTTACATAGTATGAAAATGTATGTAATAAATAGTCAGTATAATACTGCAAAAATATTTATGATTTTAAGATTAAGTGTGAAGTAATTATGTAATACAGGCAGCGTCAGCATATTTGTAAAAATGAACCCCTTTATAAATATTGAATACATGATTAATATCTGATGCTTTATAACTGCTGTAAAATTTTCTTTTGTAATTGTATAATATATTTCTAAAAAATACCAGTAAAATAAATTTTATTTTTAATATATAATAATATATGAATTAAGTACTGTCATTTTTTATTGATTAAAATTAGAAGTATTATATTGATATTATTTTATCAATTTTTCATCTATAGTCTGGTTACATATTTCATTTATTTTCTTATCTGTTTCTATTTTTTTCTTATCCATTCTATTTTGTAATTTATTCATAATTACTGAAAATCCTGGCATATTCTGTAATTTATCAATTGATTCTTCTGATTGTGTAATTTTATTTAATACTTCAATTAAAGGGTGGTCTGTATGTTCAAAACCTTTAATTAACTGCCCTGGATTATGAGAAGACATTTCGATAATGTTATATAAAAGTTTAGACCTTAACTCATTATAGTTTTCACTTGATATATCTAATTGGTCAATTTGTTTAGCAAGTCCTTCAATATTTTATTTAATACCTCTTTATGAGTATATTCTTCCTTATATTTTTTATATGTAATATAATACAAGTATTGAAATAAGTTAAATGTTAATAGAAGAATTTATACACCTACTGGGCATATTTGCCTGTAAGAAGGCAGAATATATAAATGTGTCAGTATCTCGTATACAGGATATATTAAAAGATAAACACAAAATAACTGTTGATACATCCCTGCGTTTAGTACGATATTGCAATGAAAATGATAAATATATCTTAAACCTGCAAAATGATATAGACATACGAAGTGTACAAAGGACTATGAATGATGAATGAGATAAGAAAAAATGATGTACTGCGTGAAAGTGAGAGAATATAATATTTCTACTGGCTATATATAAATTTTTTGTGCATAATTAATATTATGGTATATATTATTAAAATTTATTGTATAGCAGCATATATTATTTGGAGGGTGTTATGAAATTATTAAAAACATCAAAAGAAATAGGTGAGGTAATATCTGATTGTCTTGATAAATATAATAATGTTTCTTTTGCAGTTGCATGGATAAAAGATAATAACATTTATCAAGAATTATTAGAGCATAAGGATAAGATACAGTTTAGTACAGTTGGAATTGATTTTGCAGGTACTGATATAAATGTGTTAAATGACTTTAAATATTCTGATAATGTAAAAATATATAAAGGAAAATATACATTTCACCCTAAAATATATGTGTTTTATAATATAACAAGATATACTGCAATCATTGGCAGTGCTAATTTGACTAATGGTGGTATGTTTAATAATGATGAATGTGCAGTATTATTAACAAAGGAAGATGGAGTTTTATTAAAAGATATTTTAAAAATACTGGAAGAATATTTTGATAAAGCAAAAATTATTACTAGTGATATAATTAATGAATACAGCAAAGAATATCAAGTCATTCAAGATAATAGTAATAGTATAGTAAAAAGATTAGAACCGATTAAACATAAAATCAATGAAGCACCTTATATTAATTTAAAATGGGAAGAAGTGAGTAAATCAATTAGAAATTTTGAAGATATAAAAGACCATGTCAAAATGCTGGAAAATATACAAGAAATATTTCGTAATATAAGTACGAAAAGGATTAAATTTGAATCAAAGGAGCTTGTAGAAGAACGTAATAAGATAATTGGAAATTTTGTAAGAGATAATGAAAATAATAATATATATAGAGTGTTTGGCGGCCTATTTAATGCTGGGAAGGCAAAAGGAATTTTTGTGAATAAAAATGGTGAATATACTGAAACATTGAAAAAAATTGGAGAAGCATTAGAAACAATTGATATACTAACTAAGGATACATTTAAAAAAATAATTCATAAAAGCATTGTTAGAAATTTTTTAAATTCTATTCTTAATATAAAAGGATGTAATTTAACAACTGCCACAAGATTATTAACAGTTAAAAGACCTGATTTATTTATATGTATAAATAATGGGTCAAATAATAAAGACAGTAATAAGTTTAAAGGTAATAGTAAAATTATAAACGATATTTTCAAAATTTCTTTTAATAGTAGTAACAAAGATACACTAATTAAGAATTATATAGATTTATTGGGAAAAATATATAATACAGACTACTTTAAATATCCATTAATACAAAATGATGATATTTCAAACTATAGAGTTGCATTCTTAGATAGATATTTTCAAGCATTAAAGAACAAAAAAAGATAAAAATAGTTATTTAATTTAATATATGAGTGAACAAATGTAAAACAATAGGTGTAATATTTTATGTTAAACAAATATGATATATATTTATATAGCAGTAATAACAATAAATTTGAGAATAAAACAGCTGAAATAGAATCATGTTTTTTTACAGATTCTATGCTTAATGTTGTATTTAAAAATAGTATTGATTATAAAGTCTATACATATTCAAAGGATAAATATATATTAAAGCCACATGCAAATTCATATACTTTTTTAAATTATTTATATGAAATATCAAAGGAAAAAAATAATTTTAATTCTGAAGATACACTGCTGTATAATATATATAGTCATTTTATAAACCAGTCTATTTCTCAGGAAAGTGCATTATTTTCTTTTTTGAAAACTAAACAAATTAAAAGATACAAACTAAAAAATGTATTAATCTTTCCATTTAGCACAAATAAATCTCAGTGCGAAGCAGTTGAAAAAGCATTTAGTTCTCAGATTACAGTTATAGAAGGACCACCAGGAACAGGCAAAACACAGACTATTTTAAATATAATTGCTAATATTATTTTAAATAATAAAACTGTTGCAGTAGTATCCAATAATAATGATGCTGCTACCAATATATATGAGAAATTATCAAAAGATAATCTCCATTTTATGTGCGCAAGGCTTGGAAATAAAAATAATAAAGAAGAATTTATAAAGAATCAGTCTGATGAATATCCTAGTGTACTTAAAAACGATTTAAATATAAACACGAAAGAAATCAAACAAAAAATTTTAACTACTTATAAAAAAGTGCTTGAAATTTTTGATAGTGAAATAAAAATTGCTAATTATAATAAAGAATTACATGATTTAAAATTAGAATATAATCACTTTAAAAATGATAAGAAAATAGAAAACAATGAAGATAATATGCTCCAATTTTCATTAGAAAATATTTCTAAATTAGCATCCTATAAAAGTATATTAAAA
>DXAQ01000099.1 GCA_019116905.1 Candidatus Mucispirillum faecigallinarum
GCAGCTAGTAAATCATCTGTTGATGTATCTTCTTTATTTTCTGATTTTTCTTCCTGATTTCCACTTAATGCGTTTACTAAATCATTATTTTCTTCATCAGATGTATTTTCTTCATCTAGATTTTTATCTGATGTTTCTGCACTTTCATCACTTTCCTGATTTAAAGCAGCTAGTAAATCATCTGTTGATTTTTCTTCTTCGCTTTCCTGTTTGTCTTCCTGATTTTCGTTTAATGCACCAGCTAAATCTTCACTTTTTTCATCAGTTTGATTTTCATCTGCTTTATTTTCAGAATTTTCTTCTTTTTCAGGCTCTGCCTTATTAATTGTTGGAAGAAAATCATTAGGGTCATCACTAAGAGTTTCTTCCTCCTCATCTTCATGTTTTGTAATTAAAGGCATATAATCATTAGGGTCATCAGAGTGAAAATCTTCTTCCTCATCATAATTTCTGGCACTGATAGTTGTATCTGATACTAAATCTGCCATAATGATTTCCGCATTTCTAATACGGTTATCTATTTCCTGATAAGTTTTTAAATCTTCATCTTCATCTTCTTCATCATCTGCAACACTTTGAGACTGGCGTTTCATACGTTCATCATATATTTCACCAGGGTTTAATGTGCCGCCAAGCTCATCTATCATTTTGCGGACTTCTTCATCTTCAGGAGCACGTATAAACGCACCTGTCAGGTATTTTAAGGCCTCTGTTGTATCGCCCTTTTCTTTACAGATTATACCAAGCAGTTTTAATGCTTTATAGTTATTATCATCTTCTGCTGTTACATCAAAAAGCAGCTCTCTTGCCTGGTCAAAAAGCCCTTTATATACATAAGCCTCTGCAAGAAATGTTTTAGCAGCACAGTTTGAGGGGAAACGCTCAATAGCTGTTTTACACATTGCAATAGTTTCATCATATTTTTCCAGTTTATTATACGCTAATGCTATAGGTATGAAATAACTGGAATTTGGCTCAGCTTCCATCTTTGAAAGAAAATAAGCTATATCAGACATATAGCGAGCATGTGTCCTTTCGTCCACCAGCTACACCCCTTATTAACTCTTAGAATTGTTTTAGATAAGGATTGTTGATTTATTAAAATCATATATCCTTATCTAAAACTAATATAGCAGTTTATATATATTACTTTTATTTATAGAAATAAGTCAATTAATTCTTTTGGTTTTATGTTATTTATGATAACACCCTTCATATCACGGCCTGCTAATGCAACACTGATACCATTTTTGCCAGCCTTTTTATCCTTAGAAATTGCTTCAAGCATTAATTCTTTATTCCTAGGCTCATAAACTACTGGATATTTTAATGACCTTAAAAGATTGTATACTTTCTCATAAGTGTCTGTATCAGTATGTTTATGTTTTAAAGCGTATTTTAATTCATAAACCATACCGAGCGCAACTGCAAAGCCATGGTGTATTTTATGGTTAGAATCAGTTTCTATTGCATGGGCTATTGTGTGCCCAAAATTAAGAAGTTTACGCAGTCCTGATTCTTTTTCGTCCTGCTCAACTATTTCTGCTTTTAATCTGCAGGAAGAAGCAATCACGTATTCCATAACAGCTTTTGACCTTCTTAAAATACTTGATTTATTAGATTCTATATACTCAAAAAATTCTTTATCTCTCACAGCTGCTATTTTGATTGATTCTGCAAGCCCGTTTAGATACTCTCTGTCTGTTAAACTGTTTAAGAAATTACTGTCTATAAGCACCATAGACGGCTGATAAAATGAACCTATATTATTTTTTATACCTTTAAAATTAACAGCTGTTTTTCCACCAACGCTGGAATCTACCATAGATAAAAGTGTTGTAGGCACTTGAATAAGCTTAATTCCACGCATATAAATAGATGCTGCAAAAGCTGCCACATCACCTGTAACTCCTCCCCCGACGGCTACAAGTGTAGAATCTCTTAAAGCACCATTCTCACAAAGAAAATTAAGCATTTTTTCTAGGCTGAGCATAGTTTTATTACGCTCTGATGCCTGAAAAATATATACTCTTTCCTTTGGTATAATATTTTTGTAAAGGGACGCAACCTTACTGTCTATAATAAAGTATGCCCCTTCCTTCTCAAGCTGAGAAAGCCTTTCTCCAATAAAATCATTACCAATAAAAATATTGTAACTTCTTTTACTTTCTGAGATATTTACCGATATACTTTTCATTTTGTAATACCTGCCTCTACCCATATATATTTTGCTATTTCTTCAATAGTCTTATCAGATGTATCTACTAAAATATTTGATAGTATATAATAATACACTCTTTTTTGAATAAGTAAATTTAATTTTTTTTCGCTGTCATCTCCATGCAGCAGCGGACGTATATTATTTTCAGAACTAACCCTTGATAATATTATATCAGGTCTTGCCATAAGACATACTGATATACCGTTCTGGTTAATTAATTTTATATTATCGCTATATGCAGGCAGCCCACCCCCTGTTGAAATAATAACATTTTTTAACTGAAAAGTACTTATAAGCACACTTCTTTCAAGCTCTCTGAAATATTCTTCCCCATGAGTTTTAAATATTTCTGGTATACTCATACCAGATTCTTTTTCAATAAGGCTGTCTGTATCAATTATTCTGCGGGAAATCATACGGCTTAAATATGCACCTACTGTGCTTTTACCTGTACCCATAAACCCTGTTAAATAAATACGCTCTTTCTGCTGGTTTGAAAATTCCATAATTTCTTCTCTTTATTTTTACTTATTCATATCTGGGCAGTTTATTTTTATTATATGCTTCAATATATGTACCTGCCCTTCTTTTATCTGTTAAATAACCTGTTCTTGCATCCACCCTTTTAAATACAATATTTTTAGGCTTGTTAAATGAAAATGAAGCATCCTGCCCAAAATATTTTTTTTGAAATGCAGAAATTATAGGCGCTGCCAGTTTTCCTCCGCTGCCTGCATATTCAATAGGGCTTAAATCATCATAACCTACCCACACTACTGCGGTATAATCCCCAAAAACAGCTGCTGTCCAGGCATCTTTTGTATCATTTGAAGTTCCAGTCTTTGCTCCTGTGCCTGCAAGCAGATGCGCACCTCTTGCTGTACCTCTGCTTGCTACTGCCTGCATAACATATAATGTCTGATATGCTGCCTCCTCAGATACTACTCGTTTCGGCTTTGGTTTTAAATCTACATATTTATTATCTATTTTATAACCTGTTGTAAGTACAGCTTTTTTATATTCTCCTAGGTTTCCTATTGTAGAATAAATTTGCGCTACAGTCAATGGGGTTGCAGGAAATGCACCAAGTGCCATTGAGTAAAATGGCTTTATATCATTATTCATCCCCATAGATTTACTTAAACTGCATACATAATTAAGACCTGCACGCTCTGCAAGTTTTATAGTTGAATTATTTAATGAGTAAATAAAAGCATACCTTACAGGAATTTTACCCATAAAATAGCCGTTATAATTATTTGGCTTATATACTACATTATCTACTGTAAACTCATAAGGCATATCAATTATCTGGTCAGAAGGTTTTACCCCTTTTTCAAAAGCTGCCAAAAATACAACTGGCTTAAAAGTAGAAGCCATTTGACGTGATGTAGTTAATGCTCTATTTACCTTTGTATCATACTGCCTGCTGCCGATTGCTGATATTACTTCCTGGGTTTTATTATTTAAAAGCACAAATGCTGCCTGTAATTTATCGTCTTTATCTTTATAATATTCATTTAAAATCTCACGTGCTGTAATATTTGCTTTTTCATCATATCCTGTATATATTTCAATATTTTTTTTGCCTGCATTTCCTTTTATCTCTTTTATTGATGCAATTTCTTTAAATACGCCGTTTATATATGCAGGCTCTACTACTTTTATATTTTCTGGTTCAAGTTTAACAGATGATGCCATGTATTCTGCCAGCTCTTTATCTGTTATTTTATTTTCACTGTTTAACTTATTTAAAATATTTCTGGCTTTCCTGTCAATCTCCTGGTAATCTTTTAAAACATCTATTCTCCTGTTATTCCATGAAATTAAAGATAAAAGAAACGCCTGCTGTAATTTATTAACTTTATCTATATCCTTATTAAAATAATATTTTGATGCTGCTGCTATGCCGTAAACATTTTCTGCATACATGGCGCTGTCTAAAAAAAGTTTAGTTAAGCCAGTCTGGCTGTATTTATTATGAAGTTTATCTATTGTATACCAGCGGAGAAGTTCTTTTTTTAAACCTTTTAATCTGCTTTTAGAAATAAGCATATCTGTATAGTGAATATAAGCTGCAGCTTCAAGAGAAAATGGGTCTATCCCCTGATAATTTAAGATTATCTTTTTCCACCTTTCTATACCATGCTCTTTAACTGTTTCATACCTTTCTTTTAAGAAAATATCCACCATAGGCATAATTTCTGCAATATTATAATCTCCACGCAGTTTTTCCTGCCTTACATAATATTTTTGATACATCACAAGGTTATCTTTTCCATAAACTGTAAAAGCAATTGTATCATTATATGTACTTATATTATCAAGAGCAGGCACAAATATTTTTACATACTCAATCTCTGATTTTAAATATAATATTATTCCTGCTGTAAGCTGTATTACAAAAAGAATAATCACTGCGGCAGTTACTTTTTTCATACTATTTTGATAAATAATCTCTTAATTTTTCAAGGGCTTTAAACCTGTGGCTTATTTTATTTTTTTCATTCATATCTATTTCTGCAGTAGTTTTGCCTGAGGGCAGTAAAAATATACTGTCATATCCAAAACCATTTTCTCCCCTTTCTTCAAACCCTACTTCCCCCTCAAGCTCTCCATGAAATGTTTTAATAGTTTTACCATTTTTAGAAAGTGCTATTGCACATATAAACCTGCACTTTCTATCTGCAACGCCCTGCATTTCTCGCAATACCTTTAAATTATTGGCTTTATCATCACCATGAACACCTGAATATCTGGCTGAATAAATTCCAGGCGCACCATTTAATGCATCAACATACAAGCCTGAATCATCTGCTATTACATACTCATTTGGTAGTTTTGCAGATAAGCAGTCTGCCTTTATTTTTGCATTTTCTTCAAAAGTAGTGCCAGTTTCTTCCACATCTTCCATATCAGGAACAGATTGGCATGTTATCCCAGCTGATTCCATAATTTTATTTATTTCTTTTATTTTACCCTGATTTTTTGTTGCTACATATAATATCATTTTATTCCCCTTAAATTAAAAAAATGCAGTATATATATTAAACAGTAAAAGAGGTATTAATAAACAAGCTGCATATTTAGAATATTTATAAAATAATCTTATTAATATAATAGTAAATAATATTAATATTAAATCATCTGCATACATTATTATACTGCCTGATAAAGCAGGAATAATTGATATTGCCATACCTATAATATATTTTAAAATCACAGGTAAAAGCATTAATATAAATAACAGCGATGAAAGCCGTGTTTTTTTATCCATTGCTTTTGCATGATTTTCTGCCAATTCAAGCCCTAAAACTGCTAAAATATATACTATAATATTTACTATAACAATTATAATCATATCAAAAGTTAAAAATGGAGTATCAGGATTTTTTAAAAATACCTTAACAAGCGCCATATATGGCAGCACCGCTAAAATAAAAGCTAAAAATATATTACTGATTAAATTAACTGTTATTTTCATATCTACACCCTTTGAAGCCTTACAACACTTTCTATATGATATGTATCTGGATACATATCAAACACTGCAAAATCAGTTATTTTATATTCTTTTTCAAGCCTGATTATATCTCTTGCAAGCGTTACAGGGTTACATGATACATATATGATTTCATAAGGCCTTAATCTTTTTATATTTTCAATAACTTTTTTATCTGCTCCGTCTCTTGGCGGGTCTAGAAAAATACTGTCGCATTTTTTTATTTTTGATAAGAATAGCGCACTTTCCTTTGTAGCTATATTATAGCCTGCCCCTCTGCCTAAATTTGATGAAATCTGCTCACTTTCGCAGGCTGAAACACTGCCTTTCTGCATAAGGCCGCATGTAAAAAAACCAGCGCCAGCATAAAGCTCTACTATATCTAAGCTGTTGGACACTAAATTAACAGCATATTCCTGAAAAGTATTTAATAAAAATCTGTTTGCCTGAAAAAATGATTTATATGTTACAGGTACTGCCCCGTAAGGAGTATTAAAAGAAATAGTTGAAAGACCGTATTTTTTATTATTTATGCATACCCCATCAAAACCTGCCATACTTTTATAGTCAATACTTTCTGCTTTTATATCTGCAAGTGATAAATCATCATTATTTTCTATTGCATAAATTTCACCAGTTAAATTATTAATACTGGCAAATTCTTTCATTTTATTATAAAGGCTTTCTTTAATAATAAGACATTTTTCTGCTTTAATTAATGTATTTGAGCCATGCTTAAAAAAACCAATCTGCCCATGGCTGCTTCTGGCTGTTGCTCTTAACCTGTAATGCTTACTGCTTTCTGAAAAAAATTTGATTTCAGGCATTATGTGGCTGTATTTCCTAAACTGGTTTAACACTATTCGTTTTTTTATATTTTTTTGAGCATCATAATCAATATGAGCAAAAGAGCAACCCCCACATTCTCCAGTATAAATGCATGCAGGCTCTATCCTAAAACTTGACGGCTTAATGATTTTTATAAGCTCTGCCTTTGCAAAGCTTTTTTTATCTTCATATATTTTAGCATCAATAATATCGCACTCCACTGTTTTCTGGACAAATATTACCTGACCGCTTTCACTTCTGCCAACACCTGCACCGCCATAAGATGTATCTGTTATTTCTAAATTTTTTATAATTTCATTTTCCATAAAAACAATATAAATAAATTTTTTAAATATGTATAGTATATTTTAATGAATAATAATGTAAAATCTAAAAACGATTGCGAAAAATGATATAAAT
>DXAQ01000100.1 GCA_019116905.1 Candidatus Mucispirillum faecigallinarum
ATAAATATGGACGCTGTTATGAAAGTAGAAAAACTTGATAAATATATTGAAAAATAAAATGATAAAATTTAGATAAAAATAATAAATATAAATGAACTTACATAAATGCTATTGTTATATAAAATAAAAGCAGGTGAATTGTAATCTACCTGCTTTTTGATTTTATAAAATATTATTATAATTATCTTATGATTAACTTATCTTCTAACCACATCAGGTTGAGCAGGGTCTATCCAAATACTGTCAACAATTTCTCTATTAACTTTATCATATATAACAAAGTTAATACCATATCTATTTTTTGCTCTTGGTTTTCCACTTACATTAACAGTAGCTTTTCTATTTTCAGAAGATACAAGTAAGTTGACAAGATTTTTCATTCTACCTTTATATTCTACCTTGTTATCTGAAACTTCTTCAAAAAAGACCTGATTATTATCAATTATAGCTGCATATTTTTGATTTCTCTTATCTGTTTCAAACTTATTAAGCCCAAGTGATTTAAATTTTTCTTTCATAGTTTGCGGTAACCTATTTAACACATTATCGCCGTTAGTTGATATAAGCATGGTATAATTATCATAATATGCTTGCTTTTGCCATTCTTGAAAAGATTTAAGTTCTCTTATTTCTTCTCTATTTATTGCCCTTGCATATTTAATATAATCTTCATTCCAAGAGGCATATGCAGGATCATTCTTTCTATTTGGAATATTATAATGTTCTATAATATATGGTATAAGGTGATCCATAACTTTTCGACCACCATACATATTCATATGAAATGAATCAACAAAATCTTTTTGATAATCTATACCAATTAAACTACTCATATTATCTTCACTATAATTGATATATGGAACATTCAAAGAGGATGATAATTTAGAAAATTCCCTATAATATTTTTTTCTATTAGATAGTGATGGCATGCAAACAAACAATATATCTGTATTATATCTGTTTGCTAACCAAATATATTTTTTTGTATATTCTATAACAATTTTATCTAACTCAATATTTGAACCATCATCCTTATCTTTAAGATTACTATTAAACCCAAACATAGGATTAGCTAACACTCCCTTATAAAATGATTCAGTAAAAAAATCTAATTTTGATAAATTAAATATTCTATCATGATATAAATTAAATATATTCAAAGCACTAATATTATCATTATATAATAATCTTGTTTGATTGCGTAATAAAGGAGATGCAATTTGATTCATAACTGCATTATTTATATGTTTATTATGTTCAAGTATAGCTAATAAACTTATATCTAATACAATTAATGAGGGCTTTTCTTTTTTTAGGCTTTCTTCTAATAGCGAATACGATAATGCATATGTCTGAGATTGTGTCCCTCTATTATATGTAACTATCCCATATTTATCCCATATATACATAGGCGATATTACATAATATATAGTACTAGGCCCAATAAATAGTACATCTATGTTCTCTTTCTCTTTATAAAACTGTCTAAAATTACTTACGCCAGCTTTTGATACAATAATGTAACCTGTATAATATAGAACTAATACAATGATTAAACTTAATAATATTGCTTTAATAATTTTTATCATATTGAGCCTTCCATTTAAAATTGAAAATAAATAAATTGGCTTGCATCATATCCTGGTCCATATATACCATATAGAAGGATATATAATATAGCAATTATATATATTATCCACCTAAAAACTAGATTCTGTTTTGCCAGCTCTTCTCTAATTTTTATACCTCTTTCCTGCATAAAGGATACTACCCATAAAATCATTACAGAAAAACATAATACCCAGAAATTTTTTCTATCAAGTCCCATATCATATAGGGAATTATCAAAAAATATCCATGGATTCCATTCACTAAACATTTGTTTTATCATTATAAAAGCTGTATTTATATCTGGGGCTCTAAAAAATATCCAGGCAAAATCTACTAATATAAATGTGAGAATTATATTAAATAATCTATAACTAAAACATGTGGTATTTATTTTAAATATTGTTTCTATTCTATTTCTTACTGGCTTCAATATATCTCCCATTATTTGATAAAAACCATGTAATGCTCCCCACATTACATAAGTCCAGTTAGCTCCATGCCATAAACCACTTGTTAAAAATACTATTGCTAAGTTTCTATATTTCTTTAATCTGGAACATCTGCTGCCACCAAGAGGAATATACACATAATCTCTAAACCAGCTGGATAGTGATATATGCCATCTGCGCCAAAAGTCCTGCACATTTATTGCAAAATATGGATGATTAAAGTTCTGCATAAGTTTAAAGCCCATTACCCAGGCTGCACCTATGGCAATAGATGAATATCCTGCAAAATCACCATATATCTGTATGGCAAAAAATATAGCAGCTATGGCTATTTCTAATCCTGAATAAGCTTCATAATTTTCAAATACAAAGTTTACAAGTATTGCTGCTCTGTCTGCTATTACCATTTTTAGAAAATAACCAAAAAGCATTAAAAGCAAGCCATCTCGCATTCTTTCAAAGTTAAATGTATGTTTCTGACTTACCTGAACTAATAAATTTTTACTTCTTTCAATAGGACCAGCTACAAGCTGTGGGAAAAATGAAACAAATAACGCATATTTTAAAAAATTACGCTCTGCATAGATTTCTTTTCTATACACATCTACTGTATAACTTAATGCCTGAAATGTATAAAATGATATACCTACTGGTAATATTATATCAAATTTTGGTTGAATTAATTGAACATGAAGTGCTGATAATAAAAGATTTATATTATCAACTGCAAAATAAAAATATTTAAAGAAAAATAATATTGATAAATTAAGTGTAAAGCTTAATGCTACCCAAAGCTTTTTTAATTTTTCACCATGCCCCCCCCCGATACTATTTGCTCTATCTATTAATATTCCACTTAAATATGTTATAAAAGTAGATGTCAGCATTAATAATGCATATACTGGGTTCCATGCCATATAAAAATAATAGCTTGCAATGAGCAGCCAAATATATCTTATCTTTTGTGGTATAATGAAATAAATTAATGTAACAATAGGGAAAAATATTAAAAAATTTAGTGAATTAAAAAGCATTTTTTACCTCAATCAAGGATTTTATAAATAAATAACATATATTTGTCAAGTAATTTCATATAAAGCTTGAATAAGGCTTACATTTCCTTTTACTTCTCATACAAATCTTTATAGCCTGATTTTGGCAGTCCTTCTGGTCTATCGTATACAAATATTTCTTCTACTGTTACTTTACCTTCATTAAGGCTCATTTTTGTGATAATACCGCTAAACATAATTGGCAAAGTTATATATAATGTATTGCTGTCTTCTGACCACTCTATAATATTATTGCGCATACCTAAATAATAAAGATAGTTGCTGCCCTCTTTTAAATTTACAGGCAGATATGATGCTATGTTATCTAATATTTTATTATTTTCAATATCCATTAATCTTTTATTTAAATCAAAACGGTAGCTGTTGTATGCTTTTATTATGCTGTCTGTATTATATACATATTCTGCACTTTGGCAGTATTTATATACCCAAAATGGCTGCTCTTTTTCTTTTAACTTTTTGGCAGTATTTTTTATTAATTTATACTGGGCTTTACTGCATGCACCAGCCTTGAATACTTCAAATGTTACATTATCATAATATTCTTTTCTATCTTCTGCCTGAAAAATTACTCCATGCTGGTTTGAATGATTGTATAAATCTATATCCTGCTGGCTGTATGCAAAAGCATGAAATGAATATGTTAATAAAAATAAAAAACTTAATATATTTATAATTTTCATAGCTCACCTAATCTAATATATAATTTTTCAATGCCTGCATGGTAGAATTAACGGTAATACCATTTTTTTGCTGTTTAAAATCAAGAGTTTCATTATCAATATTAATTAATAATTCCTTATCATTTTTCCATGTATAAGTTATTTTTTTATCCTGCATATAATAAGAAATATTATCATCTTTTGCTGGGTTTTGTAATAAAACTGATGTTACAGGAAAAGCAATGGCATACATATAAAAAAACTTATGATACGTTTCTAAAATATCTTTTGAATTATTATCCTGATAGCAGTTATCGCCGCAGGATATAAACTGTGGAGTATATTCTTCCTCCTTGCCATAAACTGAGTATGCATCTTCAATATAAGCACCAACTATAATATCGCTGCTTCTATTATCTAATACTCCATAAGTAAAATTATCGCTGTAGGCATCAGGATTATTTATATAATCAAGCATCTTATCGTAAAGCCATGGGTTTGCATAAGGGGAGGCATATAAATTAAATGATATTAATGCAAATAATGAAATTAATAATATTCTCATTTTATAACCTGCTCCCCAAAGGAATTTGTATATCCTTCTTCTAATATAGATAAGCTGTCTTCAATATCACTTCTTCTATCAAACCTGTTATCGCTGAATGCTTTTGAGAAAGCTTCCTCAGATGAATTATCTGTAAAATATTCTAAATGCAGCATAAATACCACTTTATCTGCAATAACATCTATCGGTATTATATTTCCATTTTCATCTTTCCTGTGTAAAAAACCAGGTTTGCCTATAACCTGACCTTTTTTTACTTTGTCGCCTGCTTTCACTTCAATACTGCTGCTATCAAGTTCGCCATATCTTATAATAAAACTTCTGCCGTCGCATGTATTATGCTTAATTGTTACAACATCTGTTCCTGCATAAAACGGCCCTGCACCGATTACTTCTCCGTCAGAAACCGCCACAACGTAATTTTTAGAGCTTAAAAACCTGTATTTACCTGTATCATTATACACATCTGTATATAAATCTCTTGAAGCGTGGAAAGATTTTTTTATTAGATTTTCAGATTTATTTTCTCTTATACGGTAGCTTTTATATACTGCCTGATTTTCACCTAAATCACTTCGCCAGTTATAGTTTCCATATTCCATTCCATCATCATTTACTGGTTTTGAAATAAACGGAAAAACTACTGGACGGTTGCATTCCTGAGCATATATATTTGATGCGTAAAACACTAAAATAATAGAAAATATTATAATTTTTTTCATTTTTTTATTACCCGTTATACATTAAATGAGTAATAGAATATCCAAAATAATCATGATTTTGTTCACCTATTACAATAAACCCTAAATTTTTATAGAACTCTAAAGCCTGCTGATTTAATACATGCACATCTAAATATTTAATATGCAGGAACTGAATCGCATAATGTACCATAGCTGTTCCTATACCCTGTCTGAAATAATCAGGGTGGCAGAAAAGCATTTCCATTTTATTACCAGATATGCCCATAAATGCAACAATTTTACCTGATTTTCTATAAACATATATGTCTACTTTTTCAAAATATTCTGGCAGTTTAGAGTGAATAAAATCATAATCTTCTTTTGACACATAATCATGTGTATAAGTAACAGATTTTTCCCATATCTCTATAAGCTGACTGTAATCTGACTGGATATATCTTTGTATCATAATTTATGCCCTGATATTTAATTTAATTTAATTTAATTTAATTTAACTTACTAACTGCATACTTGCTGATATATTCATCGGCTTTTTTTAAGGCCTCTTTTTTCATATCATCAGATAATTCATCATAAAGTTTTTCAGCAGCTTCTGCTGCATATTCATTACCGTTATGCTCTGCCACTTTATACCAGGCATAGCCGATAGTTTTATCAAGCCCTATACTAAAATGGTATATTCCTGCAATAGTTAACTGAGACTGTATATCCCCCATTTCTGCTGCTTTTAAAAAATAAGCTTGAGATTTTTTTATATCTTTTTTAAATATTTTACCTTCTGCATACATATTAGCAAGAGTAGTAATGGCAGTTAAAAAGCCGCCGTCTGCTGCTTTTTGTATCCATGAGGCTGCTTCTAAAAGCTGTTCTTTTGTAGGTTCTTTTCCGCTGTCTGCCCCTAAAACTATGCCGCTGTATAAATATTGTGCCTGAGCATTGCCAGCATCAGCTGCCTGTTTTATATACTTACATCCTTTTTCTTTATCAACTGGTATCTGCACACCAGAATAAAACATAAGCCCTAAGGCAAGTTTTGTTTCAGGGCTGCCCTTTGCAGCCTCCTCCTCTAATATTTTAATTTTAATGCTTTTTCGGTTTATAAAAAATATAATCAATACTATAAGCACTATTAAAAAAACTATTGATAATATTATTACATATAAACTAGTATTCATTTAACATCCTCAAAAAATATATAAAAACAAAATAATTTATTAATATACCTTACCATATATATATTATTTGATAAAGTCTTTTTTAAATTTCTTTTTCCATGTGGATATGTGGAGCATGCTGGTCATAATATATTTCACCCATAGGCTTATAACCTAATGATAAATAAAATTTTTCTGCCTGTTTTTGTGCAGAAAGTTCTGCAATTAAACCACCCTGCTCTTTAATTTTTTCTTCCACTTTTTTCATTAAATACAAGCCAAGCCCTTTGCCTCTGTATTCTTTTAATACTGCAAACCTGCCAATAGTCCATTTCCCATTATCATCTGATTTATAAATTCTTGCAGTTGCTGCTCTGCGGTTATTGACTTTTATTAATATATGAATACTTTTTTTATCTATTTCATCAAATTCTTCGTAAAAACCCTGCTCTGTTACAAAAACTGTTTCCCTTATATATCTTGTATCTTCTGTTATGTCGTTATAGTATTCTACTGATATTTCATTTTCTAAATTCATTATAATTTTCCTTATCTATAATATCTATAATACTGCTTTCATTTATATGATAGGCAGCATCTATAACATTTTCGCCGTTTCCGTCTAATGCATATATATCTGCACCAAAATCAAGCAGCAGCTTTATTACATTTAATTCTCCGCATATTGCTGCAATATGTAAAACTGTCGGTTCATATATGGTATAATTTGTATAACCAATATAAACATCTGTTATTTTATCATTAATATTATACTGCCCGAGATATTTTTTTATCATATTTATACAGCTATTGTCGCTATAATTTGATAAAAGTTGCATAATTTCTGCATTTTCTTTTACACTTGTTTTACTGCTGTTATTTAATTTATATATTTCTGTAACTTTTTTACCGTATACATTAGTATAAAAATTTATTACAGTTTCTGTATCAGTTATATTATCTTTTGTGATTGTACTATTATCAAGTGATATATTATCATTTTTAGTAATATTATCTTTTAAAGGCTGCTCAATATTTTTACAGGCATAAAAACAAAATAAAATCATTAAAATTATAATTATATTTTTAATCATAGACGCCATAAAAAAAGTGCAGATTACTCTGCACTTTTATATTATCATAAACTATTTATAACTTGTAATATTTATATCATAATATTCAGGACCAAAAAACAGTTCTGAATTAAACATATTCTCTATATCTTCACTATTATTATATTTTACCTGAAATTCAAGTATATTGTTATTATCATACATAACGCCGTCTAATGCTGATATTAAAGAATCTATCACTTCCGTATAATTTGTCTGCATTTGCAGCATAAATTTTGCTTTATTATAGTCTTCTTTTAATTTACTATATAAGTTAATAAGGTTATCAGAAGTATATTGATTATTTTGATTATTTGAAACAGCGGCAATTATATTAGTAATATCCTGTAATAAATTATCGCTGTATACTTTATTATGCGCATTATCTAAAACAAACCCGGAATTCATAATGCGGTTTAATACTTCATTATTATTTTCTACAGATTTTAAAAGCAGAGTAATCATATTGCTGTTTTCTGCAAAAGCTTCATCTTTCATATAAATTACGCTTTGCTGTTCTGATTTTATGTTTTTTCCTATTAATGAATTACATTTAACATTATGAGCCATTAAAGAGCGTTCATTAATAAGCCTAATATTATCATTACAGTTAATGTTTGCATTAAAACTTCCAATAGTATTACCAGCCAAACTTGTTATATTAAATAATATATCACCTTTTGTTGAAATATTAACCTCATTCACTGACGGTTTAACTGTAATTACAGGTTTTTCAATAACATAATTTATTAATAAAGCATGAAAAGTAAGCGAATTACTGCTGCAGGTAATTGTTTTTAACCCACTGCATGAAAATGGTTCATAACTAAAATCATGGTTTTTCTGCTGATAAGATGATAATAAACCGTTAATAGTATTTTCAGCAATTCTGATATATTTACTGCTTACTATAAAATAAGCTGTAATAATTCCAATTACGATTACAAGTGTAATAATAGAACATATAACTATAATTTTTACTTTACTACTTTTTTTACTTTTATCCATTCTACCCTCCAAATATATGAGGTAAAAATACCATATATGTCTTAATTATGCAATATATACTATCTTATCAATATAAGTTTTATAATCCATTTACTAAATTATTCATTATATCATCTATTTCATTTGACGAATTATCTTTAATTTTGTTCATTTCTTTTTTTATATTTTGTGTATTTGTAGCATTATCAGGCACTGATATATTATCATTTTTCTTATTATTTTGTGTGCTGTCTGCTTTAACATTATTTTTTATTAGTGATGAAATATTATCATCTACTATAATTTCCTTATTTTTAGGTTTTAAAGCCTTAATTTTTTCATCTATCATATCAATGATTAATTGATTTCCTTTCTGTTTAGCGTAATCTATCACTTTTATAGATAAATCTTCGCCAACTTCAGTATTTACTCCCGCATTATAATTAAGTAAAAGCCTTACTAGCGCAGGGTTTCCAGTATCTATTGCATTAGCTATAACAGGTTTATAGTCTTTACAGTCAACATGGTTAGCATCAGCACCATATTTTAACAAAACTTCTGCTAAATCGTAGTTATTATTAATGACAGCCATTTGTAAAGGGGAAAGGCATGCAGCATTTGCAGCCATATCAGGCTCAGCCTTTGCTTTTAAAATAATATCTGCAATTTCTGCATTAGTAGTAACATTTAATGCAGAAATACCGTCCATTTTAGACTGATAGTTTACATCTGCCCCATTATCAAGTAAAAAATTAACCATTTCTTTATTACCGCTTTCTGCTGCCACCATTAAAGGAGAATAAAACGGGTAATCATTTGATTTATTAACATCTGCCCCAGCATTAACCAGTGCTTTTGCTATATCATTATAACCAAAATAAAGGGCAGCAATTAAAGGGGTAGGGTTTTCGCCAACAAACCTGCCGTCAAGAGATGATGAACCTTTATCCTGCTTAACAGGTCTGTTATAAAATCCTTTATCAACATTTTCTTTAATTGCCTTAACTGCAGGTTTATTAATATTATTATTTAAAACCTGCTGCAGTTCTGATATTATCTTATCTTTTTTAATATCTTCCTGAGTTATGCTGAAAAGTTTAAATAAGTCTACATCGTTGCTGGCTTTAACTAAATCTAAAGCGCTTATGCCATCAATATCTTTTGTATTTCTATCTGCTCCGCTTGATAAAAATTTTGCAGTAATATCATAATTTTTTTCTTTTACAGCAATATGAAGTGGAGTTATGCCGTCCTTATTTTTTACATTTGTATTTGCTCCATTTTCAAGTAAATATTCTACTGCTTCAAAATTATTATTCATAACAGCAAAATGAAGTGGAGTATCCCCGTCAAAATCAGGACTGTTTATTTCTGCATTATTTTTCATAAGCCTGTCAAGCAGTTCTTTATTAAAAAGATTTGATGAAAGATGAGCAGTTAATGGGGTGTATCCATTATAATTTTCTTTATTTACATCAGCACCTTTGATGAGTATATAATTAATGCAGTTTAACTGGTCCATTGATAAATTTGGTAAAAGACTTAATCTGTATATGATAGTATTTCCGCTGCTGTCTGTGCTGTTAACATTAGCGCCCATATCAATAAACCTGCGGACACTTTCAAAATCTCCTTTTAATGCTGCATCGTAAAGCATACTGTCTAAGTTATCATAAGGGTTGGCAATAGATTTATCATCTTTATCTAAATCTTCTAATGATGTGATTTTGTTGTTATTATTAATATTATTAATATTATTAGATTGATTATTTATATTTTCCTGCGGTAACTGTTTAGCAGCAGGTATAATATTTGCACCTGAAATATTATCATATCCTTTTGGAGTGCTGTTATTTTCCACTTTATTTATAACAGGCTGAGGTAAAGTTATATTATCTGATGTAGTATTATTTTCATACTTTTTCTCTATTAGAGAAAATACTCTGTAAGC
>DXAQ01000101.1 GCA_019116905.1 Candidatus Mucispirillum faecigallinarum
ATTTATATCATTTTTCGCAATCGTTTTTAGATTTTACAACTAATTTTGTATAATTAATGCAGACAAATAAAAAAGAAAAAAGAAAAAAGTTCATTATTTTTCTGCAACTGGTTCAGCTTTTATGCTGTTTAAGTATTTACCAAGTACTAAATCAGTTTTAAGTATATGATTAATAAGCCATTTTTTCAAAAATTCAAGTATATTAACAATAGAAATTTCTTCGCCGTTATCAAGCCTGTTACATATTACTTTTAATTCTTCTAATATTTCATCATGCTGCACTTTATGTTCGCCGTAAGTTTTAAAATTATATTTTTCCATCATTCTGTTTTCAAAACCAAAGTGCCATACAGTGTAATCTACTAAATCTTTTAACACTGCTTTGATTGAGGCTGCATCTGATTTATTAATGTATGCCTGATAAATTTTATTAAATAATTCAATCCACCTTTTATGCTGATTATCAAGCGGTGCATATTCTACTGATAATCGTGGGGTAAATGTAATATAACTGTTTGTATCCATAGTGCTTGCAGAATATTCGCTTGTAATATCTTTTAATTCAAGAGCGATATCGTTTAGGTTATCACCTAATTTTAAGCTTTCAACAGTTCGTGCAAGTGCTTTATTATTTTCTCCATATATTTCAGTAACAGCACTGTTTACCATACCTATACCACTGTACTGTATATGTATATTATCAACAATTGTTTTTGTAACATTAAGCATATTGTTTGTTTCTGTGCGTATATCTGATACAAGCCTGCCTGTTTCCTCTGTAATCTGGATTGTATCTTTTACCTGGTCTGCATTAGAGTGAACCTGTGATGATATTTCTAATGTTCTGTCATATAATTTTGAGATTACTTTTTCAATTTCTGATGTAAAAGAAGTAGTTTTTTCTGCTAATTTTCTTACTTCATCTGCAACAACTGCAAACCCTCTGCCAGATTCTCCAGCGCGGGCTGCTTCAATTGCAGCGTTTAATGCTAAAAGGTTTGTCTGGTCTGCAATATCTTCAATACCCTGGATACTGTTTTTTATTTCATTTGAGTAGTTTACAAAATCATTCATACTTGAAACCATGGAATCAACTGTTTCTTCCATTTTTCTCATTTGTGCAAGGTTATTATCCATTGCTTTTGTACACATATTAGTTTTATCAAGGCAGTGTTCTGCAGCAGCTTTTGAATCTTCGCACATTACATTTACCTGCTCTGCTGTTTTTTGTAAATCTTCCATCTGCCCTGCAACACTGTTTAATTTATCATTTACTATTTTTACATTACTATTTAATGATGACTGCACATTAGAAATTTCAAGTGCAATAGATGATATATGAACATAGCTTGAACTAAAACGGGTATAAAGTTTTGTAAGTTTAGTATTAAACTCATGGATTTTATTTGCCACAGATGAAAATCTTCTTTTTACAGTGGCTGGGTTATCCTGATTTGAATTAAGTGCTGAATCAATATATAAGTTAATTCCTTTAATTGAGCCGGCAAATGCTATATCAGAATACAGCATAATAATAAAGGCAAATACAAGAATAATCACTGCACCTATACCACTTTTTACACCTAAGAAAATAAAAAGCAGTATAGCTATTATTATAGAAAATGTTAAAAAGAATAGAGTTGTTTTTCTCATTACTCCTACCTCTTATAGTACTTTTTATATGTTCTTATATATATTAGTATTATATCTTGACAATTTCAATCTATTTTATCTTTTTTAAAAAAATTGTGTAAATTTTATTTAAAAACTTGATTTTATATAATAAAATATATAAGATAATATCTTTAATTATATTAAAGCAACAGGAGCAGTAATGTTTAAGGATTTAATAGAGAGGCTTTTTACACCAAGCCCGGATAAAATATTTAAAAAATTACAGCCATTAATTAATAACATTAATAAGCATGGTGAAAAGTTAAAAGAATTAGATAATGATACTCTTTTTAACCAGACAGTAATATTTAGGAAACGGCTTGCAGAAGGGGAAAGCTTAAACGATATTCTTCCTGAAGCATTTGCCACAGTTAGAGAAGTAAGTGATAGAATTTTGAAAATGCGCCATTTTGATGTGCAGCTTATGGGTGGTTATGTACTTCATTCAGGCAAAATTTCAGAAATGAAAACTGGTGAAGGTAAAACATTAGTTGCTACACTTCCAATGTATTTAAATGCAATAGAGGGGAAAGGCGCTCACCTTGTTACTGTAAATGATTACCTTGCACGACGTGATGCATCATGGATGGCACCTGTTTATTTAGCATTAGGTTTATCTGTTGGTATTATCCAAAGTGATTCTTCTAAACAGGTTGTGTGGGATGATAAAGATAATTTTACCGTTAAACTTATAGATATATCTAGAAAACAGGCTTATGCGTGTGATATTACATACGGCACAAATAACGAGTTTGGTTTTGATTATCTGAGAGATAATATGAAATATGACTTATCAGAATATGTGCAGAGAGAACTTCATTACGCTATTGTGGATGAGGTGGACTCTATTTTAATTGATGAGGCAAGAACACCGCTCATTATTTCAGGCCCTACAAATAATACTACAGACAGTTATTATGAAGTTAATAATGTTGTTAAACTTTTACAGCCTGTAGTTCATTATACAGTTGATGAAAAAAGAAGGTCTGCTGATTTAACAGATGAAGGTATTAACTTTGTTGAGGCTGGTTTAAAAGTAGGCAATCTTTATGATATTCAGAATGTAGATATACTCCATTTTGTAAATAACGCATTAAAAGCCCATGCAGTATTTAAGCTTGATGTAGACTATGTTGTGCAGAATGGTGAGGTTATAATTGTTGATGAATTTACAGGCAGGCTTATGCCAGGCAGAAGATATTCTGACGGTTTGCATCAGGCATTAGAGGCAAAAGAAGGTGTTCAGGTTCAAAATGAAAACCAAACTTATGCATCAATTACATTCCAAAATTATTTTAGAATGTATGAAAAGCTTTCAGGTATGACAGGTACAGCTTTAACTGAGGCAAACGAGTTTAAAAGCATATATGGTTTAGAAGTAGTGCCTGTTCCTACACACAGGAAAGTAAACAGAATTGACAGACCTGATGTTATATATAGAACTGCACAGGAAAAATATGAGGCAATAGTAAAAGTCATAGAGCAGCTGCATAAGAAAGGGCAGCCAGTACTTGTTGGTACAATTTCTATTGAAAAAAGTGAACTGCTTTCACACATGCTGCAAAAAGCTAAAATCAAGCATGAAGTATTAAACGCTAAAAATCACGAAAGAGAGGCAGAAATTGTTGCTCATGCTGGTGAGATAGGTGCTGTAACTATTGCTACAAATATGGCAGGTCGTGGTACAGATATTAAACTTGGGCAGGGAGTTCAGGAGCTTGGCGGTTTATTTATTTTAGGTACAGAGCGCCATGAATCACGCCGTATTGATAACCAGCTGCGAGGCAGGTCAGGCAGGCAGGGCGATAATGGGGAAAGTAGATTTTACCTTAGCACAGAAGATGATTTATTAAGAAAATTTGGTGCAGAAAAGCTTTCTAAAATTATGAGTACACTTGGTTTAAAACATGGTGAAGAAATAGAATCATCTTTAATATCAAAAACAATAGAAAGTGCCCAGAAAAAAGTAGAGGCATACCACTTTGAAATGCGTAAACATTTACTTGAATATGATAATGTGGCTAATGCTCAAAGAAAAGTTGTATATGGTCTTAGAAGTCAGATTTTACAAGGCACAGATATTGATAAAATAATAAAAGAATATGCAGGTGATGTAATAAGTGCATTACTTGAAGATTTTATTACTCCACATAACCCTAATTATGAGGAGGCAGAAAAAATATTTGAAAGAATATTTGGTATAAAAGCAGACCTTTCTCAAGCTGATGCAAAAAATTTAGAGATTGCAAAAGAAGAACTTTATGGACTGTTTGACAAAAAATTTGAAGAAAGGAAACAGGAATTTAAAGGTCATTTTGAAGACTTTTCAAAATACATACTTATTAACACCCTTGATAACAGGTGGAAACAGCACTTACTTCAAATGGACCATTTAAGAGACAGTGTAGGTTTAAGGGGTTATGGTCAAAAAGACCCGTTAATTGAGTATAAAAAAGAAGCCTATGCATTATTTATTGATATGATGGATAGAATAAACAGGGAAACTGTTGAGCTTATAATGAAAGTGCAGGTACAAATGCAGACACCAGAAGAAGCAGCAGCAGAGAACGCACGCAGATTAAAAGAGCTGCAGGCAGAAAAAGATAAGCAGTTAAAAGAAAAACGCTCTCTTGATAAAGAAACACAGAAAAAATCTGCCCCAGTTAAAAGAAATGCTCCAAAAATAGGCAGAAATGACCCATGCCCATGCGGAAGCGGCAAAAAATATAAAAACTGTCATGGTGCATCTAACCAGTAAAGGAAGGTGAATATATGAAAAAAATATTAACATTATTTTTTACATTAATGTGTTTTACGGCTTACGCTGGTGATAACAGTACAAGTACGCTTATGCAGCAGCTTTCATCTATTAAAAGTATATCTGCAGATTTTAAGCAGGTTAATAATTTAAAAGATTATGGGGAAGATATTTATTCAGGCAAAGTTTATATAAATATGAAAGAAAAAGCTTTATGGGATTACACAGAGCCTTATTCATCATGGTATAATATAACAAATGAAAATATAGAGCATTATGATGAAATAAATAATCAGCTTGTAATAATGAAAGCAAAAGATTATAAAGAATATGCACTTTTACAGGTTTTAATGGATTTTTCTAAACTCAGCCAAAGTTTTACAGTAAAAGAACAAGAAAATGTATTATATTTAAAACCAAAAAAAGATGAAGGAATTGAATATATTAATATTACATTTAAAGATAATATAATATCAAAAATTGACAGTAAAGATAATAACGGCAACTTAACTACTATAACATTAAGTAATGTGGTGCTTGATAAAAAAATAAACGATGCATCATTTAAGAAAAAACTGCCAAAAGATGTAAATATTTTTAAACAGTAATAATTGAATAATATAATATGGAAATTATAAAAAATACTGCTTATTTATTCTATTGGTGGTTATAGATTTATACAGTGCAGCAGTAAATATACTGCCAATAAAATAAAATTATATGCAGCAGTATTTTTTACCATACAAAAGAAAAATATAAAACTATATATTATGTATTAATTATGTAGTTTATAATAAAAAATATTTTCTTAATAATAAAAAGCTGTATTTTAGCAGTAAAAATTAGATTATGCCAGTTACTGGTAGATATTTTATTTGCAGTGTAAAATCTAAAAACGATTGCAA
>DXAQ01000005.1 GCA_019116905.1 Candidatus Mucispirillum faecigallinarum
TTTACATTTTTTAATTATTTTTTATTAAAAATATTGACTATATAGAAGAATTTATATAACATAACAATTTAAAATCATATATTAAATTAGATATAACAGGAGTTATTATGAATAAAGTGGTAAATGTTGGAATAATAGGTTATGGAGTTGTAGGAAAAGGAACGGTTGCCGCTTTAATGGATAATTTTGAGGCTGTTAAAAGAAAAACAGGTATAGATATTATTGTTAAAGGTGTTGCTGATACAAAGGTAGATAGTAAAAAAGATGAATATTTAAGTAAAATAGATATTCTTACAAAAGACGCTATGGAGCTTATTAATAATAAGGATATTCATATTATTGTTGAGCTTGTTGGCGGCTATACTGTTGCAAAAGATTTTGTAAAAGCTGCACTTAAAAATAAAAAACATGTTGTTACAGCTAATAAGGCGTTGCTGGCAGTTTATGGCAGCGAAATTTTCCCACTGGCAGAAGAAAATGGCGTAGATATTGGTTTTGAAGCATCTGTTGGAGGCGGCATACCAATAATCAGAGTTATGAAGGAAGATTTAGCTGTTAATAATATTAATGAAATATACAGCATAATTAACGGCACAGCTAACTATATATTAACAAGAATGTCTGAAGAAGGTAAAGAGTTCAGCGAAGTGCTGCAGGACGCTCAAAAAGAAGGCTATGCAGAGGCAGACCCTACTTTTGATATAGAAGGGATTGATTCTGCACATAAAATATCTATTCTTTCTTCCATTGCATTTTCTACTGTTGTGCCAATGGATAAAGTATTTGTAGAAGGTATATCAAATATTAAACCGATAGATATTGCTATTGCAAAAGAGTTTGGGTGTGTAATAAAGCTTTTAGCAATAGCTAAAAGGCATAATAAAGATATTGAAGTAAGAGTTCACCCTACAATGATACCTGAAAGTAATACGCTTGCTCAGGTTAATGGCGTATTTAATGCAGTATATATAAAATCAGATAAAACAGGACCTACACTCCACTATGGCAGAGGGGCAGGCAGTTCTGCAACTGGGGCAGCTGTAGCTGGTGATATTATAAATATTGCTAGAAATATTACAAAAGGCATAAATGTAAGAGTGCCTGTTTTAGGATATGTGGAGCAGGAAGAAAATATTAATATTATAAATATTAAAGATATTAATTCTGCTTTTTATATGAGGCTAATGGTGGAAGATACACCGGGGGTATTAGCTCAGGTTGGTTTAATACTTGCAAATAATGGTATAAGTGTTTCTTCTGCACTGCAAAGAGAGTCAACAGCTGACGGTACAGGCTGCGTTCCTCTTGTATTTATGACTCATGAAGTTATAGGCAGCAGTATAATCAATGCAGTAAAAGAAATAGATTCAAAACCATTTGTAAAAGAAAAAACTGTTATAATAAGAGTGGAAGGCAACTAATGAAATATATTGTATTACTTTGCGATGGTCTTGCAGACAGGCCATTAAAAGAATTAGATAATAAAACTATCATAGAATATGCAAATATTCCAAACATTCATAAAACAGCAGAGCAGGGTATTTGCGGCTATATTCAAACAACTCCAGAAGGTATGGCGCCTGGCAGTGATATATGTAATTTAAGTATTTTTGGTTATAACCCTAAAAAATATTATACTGGCAGAAGTCCACTTGAAGCATGCAGTATGGGTATAGAGCTTGGCGAAAACGATATGGCTTTCCGCTGTAATACTGTAACTATAACTAATGATATTATGGAAAGCTTTACAGCACATCATATTGAAGAAAAATATGTGGAAAATATAATTAATGCATTAAATCAGGAATTTCAAGGGGAAGGCATTGAATTTTATAAAGGGGTAGGTTATAGAAATTTAATGGTTATACGTAATGCTGATATGGTGCTTGATACTACTCCGCCGCACGATATAAGTGATAAAAATGTTACTCCTTATGCACCAAAAGGAAAAGGAGCTGAAAAATTAATAGAAATTATGCAGCGTGCAAAAGATAAGGTATTTAACGGCAGCATAGATTCAGGTAAGGCAACAAATATATGGCTGTGGGGGCAGGGTAAAAAACCTGCACTGCCTGATTTTTACAGCGAATATAAAGTAAAAGGGGCAGTTATCTCGGCAGTAGATTTAATTAGAGGTATTGGCGTCTGCGCTGATATGGATATAATAAAAGTGCCTGGTATTACAGGCTTTACTGATACTAACTTTAAAGGCAAGGCAGAATATGCAGTAAATGCTTTAAAAGACCATGATTATGTATTTATACATGTAGAAGCGCCTGATGAAGCAGGCCATTTAGGAAGTATTGAAGAAAAAGTTAAAGCAATTGAGCTAATTGACAGCCAGATGATGCCTGTAATATTAGAAGGACTTAAAAAGTATGGGGAATACAGGTTATTAATTACCCCAGACCATGCAACTCCTATAGAATTAAAAACACATTCAGCAGAAAAAGTGCCTGCTGTAATGTTTGGCTCAGATATTAAAGCTGATGAAAATATGAAATATAGTGAGCATATAAAAGCTCCGTCTTTTGATTTAAAAGAAGGTTATAAAATAGCAGAATTATTTATAAAAAATTAAGGAAATATTGGAGGAATTTGTGAGTCTTGTTGTTATGAAATTTGGCGGCACAAGTGTAGGCAGTATAGAACGCATACGCAATGTGGCAAAAATTGTTGAAAAGAAAAAAGACGAAGGCAATGATGTTATTGTTGCAGTTTCTGCCATGTCTGGTGAAACTGACAGACTTATTGGTCTTTTAAAAGAAATTACACCTGATTACTCATTAAGGGAATACGACCAGCTTGTTTCAACTGGTGAAACTGCATGTATTCCACTTGTTACTCAGGCACTTTTAGTAGATGGTTATGATGCAATATCTTTAACTGGTCTGCAAATAGGTATGGAAACTAATAATGCTCACTCAAAAGCACGTATTTTAAATATTAGAGGCGATAGAATAAAAAAAGCGTTAAGTGAAGGTAAAATAGTAGTTGTTGCAGGTTTTCAAGGCTATAATGTTGAAACTGGAGATATTACTACATTAGGCAGAGGCGGCTCAGATACTACTGCTGTTGCTATTGCTGCAGCTGTTAAAGCTGATGTATGCGAAATATATACAGATGTAGACGGTGTTTATACAGCAGACCCACGTATTGTAAAAAATGCTAAAAAATTAGATACTATTTCCCATGAAGAAATGCTTGAACTTGCATCACTTGGTGCAAAAGTTCTGCAGTCAAGAAGTGTTGAACTTGGAATGAATTATAATGTAGATATTATGGTGCTTTCTTCTTTAGAAGATAAACCAGGAACTCTTGTTACATCAAAGGAGGATAAAAATATGGAGCGTATCGTTGTTTCAGGCGTTACAAGTGATAAAAATCAAGCAAAAATTACACTTTTAGGTGTTAAAGATGAGCCAGGAGTGGCTGCTAAAATCTTTATTGGTTTAGCAGAAGCAAATATAAATGTAGATATGATAATACAAAATGTTGCAAAAGAAGACGGTAAAACTGATATTTCATTTACTGTTCCAAAAACTGACCTTATTAAAGCAAAGGCAGCATGCGAAAAGCTGGGTAAAGATGCTGGTGTTACAGAAATATTATCAGATGAAAATATTTCAAAAGTTTCTATTGTTGGAATAGGTATGAAAAGCCATTCCGGCGTTGCTGCTACTATGTTTAAAGTGTTATCAGACAACCAGATTAATATAAAAATGATTTCTACAAGTGAAATTAAAGTTTCATGCATTATTGAGGAAAAATTTACTGAACTTGCAGTTCGTGTATTACATAGTGCATTTATAACAGAGAAACAAAATGGATAGTTGTAATAAAAAAATATTTTTATATGATACAACATTAAGGGACGGTACCCAGTCCGAAGATGTAAATTTTACTGTTATTGATAAAATAAGAATAGCAGAGCGTCTTATTGAATTTGGTATAGACTGCATTGAAGGTGGCTGGCCAGGCTCAAACCCTAGAGATATGGAGTTTTTTAACGCCTTAAAACAAAATTCAAATATTGATATTAATAAAATATCAGCATTTGGCTCTACAAGGCGTGCCAAAAAAACATGTGAAACTGATGAAATTATTCAATCACTGCTTGAAGCAGAAGTGCCAAATATTACAGTATTTGGTAAAACATGGGATTTACATGTTAAAGAAGCTTTAAAAATTTCATTAGAAGAAAATATTACAATAATACACGATACTGTCCGCTATTTAAAAAGTAAGGTGGATAAAGTGTATTATGATGCAGAACATTTTTTTGACGGCTATATTGCAAACCCAGAGTATGCAATAAATACACTGCTTGCTGCTCGTGATGCAGGTGCAGACTGCGTTGTGTTATGTGAAACAAATGGCGGTGCTATGCCTGATAAGGTTGCAGAAATAGTTTCTGTTGTAAAAAATAAACTAGGTGATTATCCATTTGGAATACATGCTCATAATGACTGTGAAATGGCTGTTGCAAATAGTATTGTAGCTGTTAGGGGCGGTGCATCACATGTGCAGGGCACTATTAATGGATACGGGGAAAGGTGTGGTAATGCCAACCTTTGCTCAATTATCCCTAACTTACAGTTAAAATATGGATATGACTGTGTAAGTCAGGAAAATCTTGCAAAATTAAAAAGTTTATCTGATTTTCTTGATGAAATAGGTAACTTAAAACATAATACTCATAGAGCTTACGTTGGTAAATCTGCTTTTGCTCATAAAGGTGGAGTCCATGTTTCTGCAATATTAAAAAATTCTAAAACTTATGAACATATTACTCCTGAACTTGTAGGTAATACTCAAAGAGTGTTATTATCTGATTTATCAGGTAAAAGCAACCTTATATATAAAGCAAAAGAGTTTGGGCTTGATATAGAAGATAAGTCTGATACTATACAAAATGTTTTACAGCAGTTGAAAGAGCTTGAAAACAGAGGCTTTCAGTATGAAGGGGCAGAGGCGTCTTTTGAACTTTTAATAAGACGTGCTATGAATACTCTGCCTGAATTTTTTGATATATTAAGTTACAGGGTAATTGATGAAAAAAATAAATCATTATCTGTTGCACCAATGGCAGAAGCTACTGTAAGAGTTGCAGTGAATGGAGAAATTGAGCATACAGCAGCAGGTGGTAATGGACCAGTAAACGCACTTGATAAAGCAATCAGAAAGGCGTTAATCCATTTTTATCCTGAATTAAAAGATATGGCACTTGTTGACTATAAAGTAAGAATACTTTCAAGTCAAAATGGTACTCAGGCTACAACAAGAGTTCTTGTAGTTAGTAAAGATTCAACTTCTACATGGAGCACTGTTGGGGTTGCAGAAAATATCATTGATGCAAGTTATCAGGCGTTACTTGATTCTATAATTTATAAACTTTTAAAAGTATGGAATAATACTACACCACATCCATATATTAAATAAACCAGCGACCTGATATACAATCAGGCAGAGTATTTAAGAACTTAATATTGTTTTTGATGTATATAGTGTATAAAAAAAGTCTGCTGAATTTCTCAGCAGACTTTTTTATATATTGATTGTAATAATATTTATTTTTTATTTTCAGATAATTCTACAAACTTTTCCATAATATCATCAAGTTTACTTATAGGCACAGTGCCCCACATTTCTTCTATTTTATTACTGCCTATGCCATGGGTATATTTAACAGTAATTTCAGTAATTGTAGGCAGAATAATTAAATCAAGAAATACATCTTTAATATTAAACATTAAATCAATAGAGCCATCTTCTGATGGTGTGCCGCTGACTGTTAATGCATATTTTTTATAATACCTTAACGCAAGTAATGCCGCCACTTCAACATGTTCTTCACTAAAAGCTTCGCCTTTTCCAAAAGACCAGCCTTTTTTCAGCTTAGCAATTTCTCTAATGCGCACTTCAAAATTTTCCTGCATATAAGTAACCCGTTAAAATTATTTATTTAATGAAATAATATACTTGCCATTTCTCTAAAAAACAAGTATAACTGAAAAACTATAATTTGTAAATAATTACTTTAATATAGGTTTTATTATGATTTATGACTTACATACTCACTCAACACATTCTGATGGTATGCTTATTCCTGCAGAGGTTGCACGTACGGCTCAGGTGCAGGGTTATCTTGGTATTGCATTAACTGACCATGTGGACAGCTCAAATATATACCATGTGTTACAGTCAAATTTAAAATTTAAAGAATGGTTTAATAAGTCATCAGATGATTTTAAAGTAATCGTTGGTGTTGAAATAACTCATGTTAATCCTCAGGATATTGCACCGCTTACAAAAATTGCTAGGGATAATGGGGCAGATATTGTGGTTGTTCATGGTGAAACTATTTCTGAACCTGTTGCTCCCGGCACAAACAGGGCTGCAATTGATGCAAAAGTTGATATATTAGCTCATCCTGGTCTTATGTCTTATGAAGATGCATATCTTGCTGCAGAAAATAATGTTTATCTTGAAATTACTACAAGAAAAAGCCATGCTTATACAAATGCTCATGTTGCAAATATGGCACGAAAAGCTGGGGCGTCTTTAGTAATAGATAATGATGCTCATGCACCTTCTGATTTTGTAGGCAGTGAAAAAGCATGTAAAATTATGCTTGGCGCAGGCATAAGTGATGAAGAAATAAAAAATATTATTAATAATAATAAATGTATATTTGAAAAAGCTTTTGGAGGAAAAAATGGCTAAAAAAGATAAAATTAATATTGATAATACTGGTGTTGATAAACTTGAACACTTTATGGAATCAAATATTAAAGCAATAATTGTATTTATAAGTGCAGTTATTATATTATTTATTGCTGCTTATTTAGGATATACAGCTTATAATGTTTCTAAAAGTAAAAAAATAGATTCATTAAGCGCTGCAGAAATGATGATGTTTGATAATTCTACTGTTGATTCATTTGCTGCATTATCAAAAACAGTGCCTTCATTAAAAGATTATATTGCAGTTCGCAGTGCTGGAATGTATTATATTTTTGGAAATAAAGAGAAAGCGGTAAGTGAACTTAAACTTGCAGATGGAAAATTTTCAGAATTAAGCGCTGGTATGCTTTATGATTTAGGAGAGAATATAGTTCCTTCTAATTATTTACAAAGTAACATGAGCGAACTATGGTATTATAGAAACGTATTATCATCTAATGATAGTAATGTTGAAAAAAATATTAATGATTTTAAAGCAATGTATCCAGAAAGCCAGCTTTTAACATTAGTAGAAAACTGGAACATTAAATAAATTTATGAGTATTTCTCAGAAAATTAAAAAAATTTTTATTGCAGGTATCCTATCACTGCTTCCTATAGTAGTAACAGTATATCTGCTTTATTTTTTATATAATTTTATAGTATCAAAAGCAAGCCCGCTTGTTAAAAAAATTGCTCATCAATATAATTATGATTTCAGCGAATATGTTTTTCAAATAGCTACATTTATTATTATCATTTTATTTATTTTCTTAATAGGTATTTTTACAAGAATGTATCTTGGAAGACTATTTATGAAAATGCTTGATAATATAATGACTCATATTCCTATTGCCCGCTCAATTTACAATGCAGCAAAGCAGGTGATAGATTCATTCAGCAATACATCAGGCTCATCATTTTCGAAAGTAGTTCTTGTAGAATTTCCTCGCCGTGATATGTGGATGATTGCTTTTTTAGTGCGAGATGCGTTACCTGTTATGCAGGATATCTCTACTAAGGAGGAAAGCTCTAATGTATTTATACCAACTGCACCAAACCCTACTTCTGGATTTATTGCAGTTGTGCCAAATAAAGATATTAGAGAACTTGATATTACTGTGGAGGAAGGTGTTAAGTTTGTTTTATCCGTAGGCATTATAAATCTTGATAAAAATACTGATATAAAAGAATTAATTAAGGAGAAATAAGTGTATACTAATTTAGGTTTAATAGGTAATCCACTTTCTCATACTTTTTCGCCATTTATCCATAACTATTTTCTTTATAAAGCAGGAATATGTGGCGGATATACTTGTTACGATATAGAAAGTTATGAATTAGAAGATATTATTTTAATGTTTCAAAGGTATCATTTTACAGGTGTTAATGTTACAGTGCCATATAAACAGGCTGTTATGAATTACTGTGCAGAGCTTGATATAACAGCACAAAATATTGGTGCAGTAAATACACTTCATTTTACAGATAATGGTATAATAGGGCATAATACTGATATTTTCGGGTTTCACATGATGCTTGAAACATCTGCTGTGAATACTGCTAATAAACGTGTGCTGCTTTTAGGTGCGGGTGGTGCTTCAAGAGCAGTAATTCCTTATTTAACAATCAATAGGCCAGATTATTTTGTAATTGCAAATAGAACTGTAGAAAAAGCTCAAGATTTATCTTTATTATACGATAATAAGGCAGATATTTGCAAACTTGATGAATTAAAAGGGTTAGAGTTTGATATAGTTATTAACGCAACTTCAATGGGGGTTAAAGGTGAACCATATACAGATTATGGTTTTACAATTAAAGAAGCTGCTGTTGATATGATATATAAACCAAAAATTACATCATTTTTATCATTATACAGCAAAAATAATATTAAACTTGTAAATGGACTTCCCATGCTTATATATCAGGCTGCTGGTTCTTTTAATATATGGACTGGCTGCGATATTACTCCAGATATGGAATATTTTAATAAAGCTGTTTATAAATAATATTACGGGCTATGCAGGAATTGAACCTGCGACACCCAACTCCGGAGGTTGGTGCTCTATCCACTGAGCTAATAGCCCTAAATCGTATAATAATATATAACTTAATGATAAATAGCAAGGTTTTTTTAAATTATTTAATGTTAAAATTGTAAAAATAAAACATATATATATTTTTTTTATTGTTTTTTTATTATTATTCTTGACAAATACTACTTAATAGCTATAAAGTTATTTACTTTTTAGGAGAGGATATTATGATACCACAAAAAAAATCAGCTTATAATGTTGCTGTTGTAGGTGCTACTGGTGCAGTAGGGCAGACTTTTTTAGAGATATTATCTGAAAGAAATTTTCCAATTGATAATTTAAAGCTTTTAGCATCTGCCAGGTCTGCAGGTAAAAAAATGCAGTATAACGGTAAAGATTATACTATTGAAGAATTAACTCATGATTCTTTTAAAGGTATTGATATTGCGTTATTTTCTGCTGGTGCATCCAGGTCTAAGGAGTTTGCTTCATCTGCTGTTAAGGCTGGTGCTGTTGTTGTTGATAATTCTTCTGCATTTAGAATGGATAAAGATGTGCCATTAGTTGTGCCAGAAGTTAACCCAGAAGATGCTTTAAAAAATAACGGTATAATTGCAAACCCAAACTGTACAACAATAATTATGCTTGTACCTTTAAAACCACTGCATGATTATGCAACTATTAAACGTGTTGTTGTATCATCATATCAATCAGCATCTGGTGCAGGTGCTGCAGCTACTATGGAATTAATGGAGCAGGCTAAATCATGGTCAAAAAATGAGCCGCTTGAAGTTAAAGCATTTGCTCACCAGCTGCTTTTTAATGTTATTCCTCACATTGATGTTTTTACAGAAAATGGTTATACAAAAGAAGAAATGAAAATGTATAATGAAACTCGTAAAATGCTTCATTCAGACAGCATAAAAGTAAGCGCCACATGTGTGCGTGTTCCTGTTTTAACTGCTCATTCTGAAAGCATTTTAATAGAAACAGAGAAAAAACTTACTGTTGAAAAAGCAAGAGAGTTATTATCAAAAGCACCTGGAGTTAAACTTTATGATAACCCAGATGAAAAAAAATACCCTATGCCGCTTTTAGCATCAGGGCAGGACTTATGTTATGTTGGAAGAATAAGGGAAGATATAGCATTTGATAATGGTTTATCACTATTTGTTAGTGGCGACCAGTTAAGAAAAGGGGCAGCTACAAACGCTGTTCAAATTGCAGAATTATTAATAAAATAATTAATAAAATTAAGGGATAAATGGTATATCTTTACTTGACAAGTAGAAGTAATTGTATATAATAGCCAAATGTATCCTATATATTTATGGAGGTTTACGTGAATAAAAAAGAGCTTATCGATTCTATTGCACAAAAAACAGGTGTAAAAAAAGTAGAAGCAGAAAAAGTATTATCTGCTTATGAAGCTACTATCCTGGAAACATTAAAAAAAGGCGAAAGAGTAACTATCGTTGGTTTCGGAACTTTCACTGTAAGTGACAGAAAAGAAAGAAAAGGCCGTAATCCAAAAACTGGTGCAGAAATGGTTATTCCTGCTAAAAAAATGCCTAAATTTCTTGTTGGTAAATCTTTTAAAGAATCATTCTAGTTTATTAAATTGGTATAATAAGCATTTTATAAGTGCTTATTATACTTTATTATTTTTATATGTCAGATAATACTTCTTATCAAAAAATCGTATCATTTATTTATGAAACAGGTCTTTTAAACCGCTTTAAACGCAGCGGGTTTGATTTTTTAGGCAGTGGAAACCAAAATATTTCATCACATTCATTTCGTACATCTATTATATCATACGTTCTGGCAAAAAGATTAGGGGCAGACAGCAGCATTGCTGTATTATTATCACTTTTTCATGATATACCAGAAACAAGAACTGGCGATATTAACCATTTTCAGAAAAAATATATAGAAAAAGATGAATTAAAAGCCGTTTCCGATATTGCAGATAATTTTCCAGAGCTTAAAGAACTTCCTGAAATGATTAATACTTTTAATAATGGTGAAAGTATTGAAGCAGCTATTGCAAGAGATGCTGATGTATTAGAGCTTATTTTTACATTAAAAGAGGAACATGATACAGGTAATCATCAGGCAGAAATATGGATAAAAGATGCTTTAAAAAGGCTTAAATTAGATGAAAGTATAAAAATAGCTGAAACTGCATTATCTGTTAAATCTTATGACTGGTGGATGGATATTCTTAAAGTTAATAGATAGTTTTTTATTATAACAGGATTACATAATAGACTTAAAAAATAATCAATCATATATAAAAGCAGATATTTTATTAAATCCATTAATTCAAATATAAAAGTATAATTATTTATGAATATAATCAGTGATTATGTTTTTGCATATTCAGCACTTTTAAAGGCTATTTATTGGGCAACATTTGAAGCCACTAAAAAGTGGACTTCTACTATCAGAAACTGGTGTCAAGTTTATGGAGAACTAAGCATTATGTATGAGGGACAGCCGCCTGAATAGGATGTAGAAATATGAAAAATAAATTCCTGCTTTTGACTGAATAATTTTATTCTGTTATTCATAGAGCAGGATATGTAAATATATAATCATAGAAAACTGTTTTTACAGACTTTTTTGCACAGGCTCGTAAATGAGCAGGGCAGTTTAAACTAATAAAAATAACCCCATTTGTTTTGCAAATGGGGCTTTTAATATAGTATTAATTTTCGCCTATTTTTAATTTTTCCCAGTAAGTGCTGTATACTGGCAGAGCTTCTTCTACATCAAGTTGAAATTCTGAATTTTTTAAATCATCATCAGTAGGGAATATTGTTCTGCTGTTTTTAGTTTCATTATCAAGATACTGGGCTACTTCTTCTTTTTTCAAAGGAGTAGTATAACCTACATAATTTGAAATTTGTGCAGATATATCTGGTCGTATAATAAAGTCTATAAATTTATAAGCGTTTTCAACATTTTTTGCTTTACTTGGAATAACAAGGCTGTCTACCCATACAGCAGCGCCGTCTTTTGGATAAATATATTTAATATTTTCATTTTCCTGAGCTGCCATATAAGCTTCGCCGCTCCACATAATACCAATGTATACTTCTTCATTTAAAAATGGAGTGCGTGGAGAATCAGAATTAAAAAGTTTTACAGAAGGCATAAGTTTTACTAATTTATTATAGGCTGCTTCTATTTCTTCTCTATTTTTAGTGTTTCCAGAATACCCAAGAGAACGAAGTGCAGCATGGAAAACTTCTCTTAAATCATTTTGCAGCATTACTTTTCCTTTAAATTCTTCTTTCCATAAATCGTTCCATGAAGAAATTGTTGCAGGGTCAATATATTTAGCATTAACACCTATTGCAGTAGTTCCCCACATAAAAGGAACGCTGTATTTATTATCAGGGTCATAAGGCTGATTTATAAGCTGATGATTTAATTTACTAAAATTAGTAAGTTTAGTTTTATCAATAGCTTGAATTAATCCTTCTTTTTGCATTTTTTGAACGTAGTATGTTGATGGCACTGCAACATCATAATCTGCACCACCTGTTATTTTAATTTTTGCATACATTGCCTCATTACTGTCATAAGTAGTGTAGCGAACTTTTATACCTGTTTCATCTTCAAACTGTTTTATAACTTCATCAGGAATATATTCTGACCAGTTATAAACATAAACTTCGTTTACAGGTTTTTTTGTGCATGCAAATACTGTAAAACTTACAAGCATAAGAATAAAGATTTTTTTCATTTTTTCCTCTCTTTTAACATTATTTGAGCTATTATAACTATAAGCATTGAAGCCCCAAAAATAATTGTACTTAAAGCATTAACTTCTGGTTTTACACCAGTTCTAACCATAGCATATATTTTTTGCGGGAGTATTTCAAACCGTGGGCCTGATGTGAAAAAGGCACATATACTATCGTCCATAGATATAGTAAAACTTAATATCCATGCTGCAACTACTGCAGGAAGTATGGAAGGCAGTATTATATGGAAAAATGTTTGCAGTTCATTTGCTCCTAAATCTTTTGCAGCCTCTATAATATGCACATCAAAGTTTGCAAGCCTTGTAAAAAGTACAGCCACAACAAATGGCAGGCATAACGTAATGTGAGTAATAAGCAGTGTTTGAAAACCTAAATCCATACTTAAAAATTTAAATAATAAAAGTAATGATATACCCATTATTATTTCTGGGGACATAATAAGAATATATAATAATGACATAATAAAATTTTTGCCAAAAAAGTTAAAGCGAAATAATGTTACAGCAGATAATGTGCCTATAACTGTTACAAGTGTAGCTGCAGATACGCCAACTATTAATGAATTAATAAGACCGCTTATTAATGCACTTGAATTAAAAAGTTTTTCATACCACCTTAAAGTAAAACCTTTCCATATTGTGCCTGATGCTGCATCGTTAAATGAAAAGATAATTAATATAAATAACGGCATATATAAAAATAAATATACAAAAATAATATAAAGCCAGCTTAATTTTGATGTTTTCATTAGAGCACCTTTGTTCTAAATGATTTTGAGCTTTTATAGTATGCCCATATCATAATACCCATTATTACAGTGATTAATACACTGGCAGCAGAGCCTAAAGGCCAGTTCTGCACAACATTTGAGGTAAACTGTTCCTGTATAATATTGCTTACCATTAAATTTTTACCACCGCCTAAAAGGCTTGGAATATAAAATAAACCGAGAGCAGGTAAAAACACTAAAACTGTTCCAGCAATAATACCTGGAGATGTTAATGGAAGTATAATATGGTAGAACGTTTTTAATTTACTTGCACCTAAATCCTGTGCTGCTTCTATATATCTAAAATCAAACTTTTCAATAGTTGCATAAAGTGGCAGTATCATAAATGGCAAAAGGGTATAAACAAAACCAAAAACTATTGCACCCTCTGTATAAAGCAGGGAAAGGGGTGAACTTATAATACCTAATTTTAAAAGTATAGTATTAATTAAACCATTTGCAGCAAGCATATATGATATTGCATACGTTCTGATTAATGCACTTGTCCAGTAAGGAATAACAACAAGCAGTGCTAAAAGCCCTTTATATTTTGATTTAGAACGGGCTAAAATATATGCAAATGGGTAGCCTATTATTAAGCATAAAAATGTGGCAACAGCTGCAATTTTAAAAGAATTTAAAAATATTGTTAAATATGCACCTGAAAAAAATCTTTTATAGTTTTCTAATGTAAATACAGCTTTTACAAAAGACTGGCTGTCGTATTCTAAAAAGCTTACAACAAACATTATAATATTTGGAATAAGTGCAAAAAGTAAAAGCCAAAGCACTATAACAGCAATTGTAACGGTATGGAAAAGGTTACGCTCTTTCATCTTTTAAAACAACCTCCCAGCCGGAAACCCAGCCAACAGAAACCTGCTCATTCATGTTGTAGTCAAAGTCTTCATATTCTTCATCAAAAAATTCACTGGCTTTAATGATTGTGCCATTGTTTAACTTAATTGTAGTATCAAGAGTAGCACCTTTATACACTTTTGTTTCAATATTACCAATCATTAACCCTTCAGTATCTGGGTGTTCGCTAAGTTTTTCAATTCTCATATCTTCAGGGCGAAGTAAAAGATGAAATTTTTCACCTAATTTTAATTCTTTTTTAGTTTTAATACTGCAGATTCTGCCTTCTACTTTTGCTTTAATCAGGTTATCTTCAAACCCTATAACTTCCCCATTTAATACATTTACATCGCCAATGAAATTAGCTACAAAAATAGAGTTTGGTTCTTCATAAAGGTTTTTAGGAGTGCCGCATTGTTCAATTATGCCCTGATTCATAACGATTACCCTGTCAGACATAGAAAGAGCTTCTTCTCTGTCATGGGTTACAAGTACAAAAGTAATACCAAGTTTACGCTGCAGTTGTTTTAATTCTTTTTGCATATTAAGGCGTAATGATGCATCTAATGCGCTTAATGGTTCATCAAGCAGTAAAACTAATGGTTTATTTACTAATGCTCGTGCAAGAGCAACCCGCTGCTGCTGACCACCTGAAAGCTGGTGAGGTTTCCTGTCTACAAATTCTTCTAACTTAACAATACGCAGCACATCCATTACTTTTTCTTTTATTTCATTTTTAGGCACTTTATGCATTTTAAGACCAAATGCAATATTATCAAATACAGTCATGTGAGGAAAAAGCGCATAGTTTTGAAAAACTGTATGAACTTCTCTATTATTAGCTGGAATATTATTTATACGTTTACCCTGTAATAAAATATCGCCACTGTCTGCCTGCTCAAAACCAGCAATAAGCCTGAGAGTCGTAGTTTTTCCACAGCCTGATGGTCCAAGTATAGTTAAAAATTCACCATTATAAATAGTTAAATTAAGATTGTTTAAAACAGATTTGCCGTCAAAACTTTTACAAATATTTTTTAACTCTACAAGTGTTTCCTGCTGTTTCATTCTGCACCTTTATTTTAATTTATTTAA
>DXAQ01000102.1 GCA_019116905.1 Candidatus Mucispirillum faecigallinarum
AAAACTTAAATCTAGTTTTTCCTGTGTTACTTGCAATGGTTAATATAGTAATATTAGTAGGATTTGTATATTTATTAAAGGATATAAATATATATATGGGAGTTGGAATTTTAGGAATTTTATATATAGTAGCAACAGTTATAACAAATAAGTATCTATATAATAAACAATATGAATTAGCAGATAAAATAATATAATTTTTCATAGATCAGTTTTTAAAACTGGTCTATTTTAATACATTGATATAATTAGTCGAATATCTTGTTTTTATTTTAAAAATATGTAATAATATTGCCTGTGAGAATAAAAAGAGGAAGGAGAAAGTGATGATTACAGTAGAGCATATAACAAAGAAGTTTGTTAGAAATAAAAACAAAAAAGAAAAAGAAGAATTTTATGCAGACAATGACATCACCTTTGAGGCAAATGACGGAGAAATAATTGGAATATTAGGTCCAAATGGAGCAGGAAAAACAACACTATTACGAATGATAGCAGGAATATTAGAGCCAACACAAGGAAAAATAAGTTTTGATGAAATGAATTATAAAGATAATGAAATTGAAATTAAGCAAAATATTGCTTATCTATCAGGAAATACAAAAATTTATGATACATTATCAACTTATGAATTACTAAAAATGTGTTGTGATATATATGGAGTAGATAAGGAAAATAGCGAAAAGAGAATAAAAGAAATAACAAAAGTTTTAGGAATGGAGCAATTTCTATATAATAAAATTGCAAATTTATCAACAGGGCAAACCCAAAAAGTAAATTTAGCAAGATGTTTAGTACATAATCCTAAATACTATATTTTAGATGAAGCAACAACAGGACTTGACATTATATCTAGTCAAATAATTTTAAACTTTATCAAAGAAGAAAGAGATAAGGGAAAAACAATACTTTATTCAACACACTACATGGAAGAAGCAGAAAATATATGTAATAGAGTAATTATGATAAATAAAGGAAAGATTATAAAAACTGGAACACCAGAAGAAATCAAAAAAGATACAAATACTAGCAATTTAAGAGATGCGTTTTTTACATTGATAGGAGGTGTTTCAGTTGAAGAATAATTTATGGAATATATTAAAAAAAGAACTTCGAGAATTATTTAGAGATAAAAAATCTTTAGCAATGATGCTTGTAATACCAATATTTATACCACTTTTAGTAATTGGAATGTCAGCATTATTTGAATCACAAGTTAGCAAAGATGTAAGCGAATATAATAAAATTGGTTTTGCTTATGAAATGACAGAAGAAGAAAAAAATATTGCTGAAGAAATGAATATTGAAATTATTAATGGAAATGAAGAAGAATTAAAAGAAAAATATGATAATGGGGAGATTAACCTTTATATAACAAAACAAGACAGCAAATACATTATAAATACAGATGGCTCTGATAATAGTACATTTGCAAGTAGTTTAATGGAAACATATTTTAATACATATAAACAATATTTACAACAAAGCTATTTGCAAGAAAACAATATGAATCCAAATGAAGTGTTAAACATTATAACAGTTGAAGAAAATGTATTAGAGCAGGATAATTACTTTGCGGACTATATCAAAAATTATGCTTTTCTTTTTATAATGATGGCAATAACAGTTTCAGCAACATATCCAGCAACAGATACAACAGCAGGTGAAAGAGAAAGAGGAACATTAGAAACATTACTTACATTTCCAATAAAAAGTAGAGATATAATTGTAGGAAAGTTTTTAGGAGTTACAGTATCATCAATTATCACAGGATTAATAAGTTTAGCTTTAGCAATAATATCATTGATGATTACAAAGAATATGTTTAGCATTTATGAAGGAATGGAGGTAATGTATTCGCCAATTACAATACTATTTGCAGTAATCGTAATAATAGCATACTCATTCTTTATAAGTGGCTTATGTATTGCTATTGCAAGTACATCTAAAACATTTAAAGAAGCTCAAAGTGCATTAACACCACTAACATTTATATCATTCTTTCCTGGTATGATAGCATTTATGATGGGAATAACAACAACACCAATACTTTCAATAGTACCATTTTTAAACTTTACATTGATATTTACAGATATAAACAATGGAACAATTAATTTATTAAATATTGGTTTAATGGCAATATCTACAATTATTTATATAAGTTTAGTATTTGCACATATTATAAAACAATATAAATCAGAAAAAGTATTATTCGCAAAATAGAAAGGAATTTTAAAATGGATATAATAATAGAAATAATATTTATAATATTGACACTTGCTTTTAGTAGCATATATACAAAAAAAGATTCTAAAGGTTCAAGAAAAGTATTTGCTATTGCATTTATATTAATATTAGCATTGTGCTTTATATTCTCAATAGTTCAAATATTAACAATATTAAATTTATTTGAATTTACAAGAAACTATACACCTTTAGAAATAACAACAACTTTATCAGTAATGTACTGGATTGCATTTGCATTTAGAAATTCTAAATTCTGGGATAAAGTTACAGGATAAAATTTATAAAATATTCTATATTTAGCAATAAGTATAGAATATTTTTTTGCTAATTAATGAGAATAATTATCAAATATGCTATAATAAAACAGAATAAATAAAAATGAGGTGCGAAGATATGAAAAAAATATTAATAGTAGAAGATGATACAAGTATAAGTGAAGAATTAAAAAATTTGTTAGAAAATAGCGGATATAATGGAGTAATTTTAAAAGACTTTGAAAACTCTTATGAAGAAATAAAAAGAGAAAATCCAGATTTGATATTACTTGATATAAATATACCAAAATTGAATGGAGAAATGCTATTACAAAAAATAAGAAAAGAAAGTAATGTACCAATTATAATGGTTACTAGCAAAAATACGGAAACAGATGAAGTATTATCATTAAGTTATGGTGCAAATGATTATATAACAAAGCCATATAATCCAACAATTTTATTGTTAAGAATAAATAATTTGTTCAAAAGAATAGAAAACAAAAATGACATATTAACTTATAATGATTTAACTGTTGATCCAAAAAAAGGAATTATTAAAAATGATAAAGAAGAACTAATTTTAACAAAAAATGAAATGATTATATTTACATTTTTGTTAGCAAATAGAGGAAATATTGTAACAAGAGATGATTTAATGACTGATTTATGGAATAACGATTCATATATTAATGACAATGCTTTAAATGTAAATATAAGCAGATTAAGAACAAAATTAACTGACTTTGGTTATGAGGATGCAATAGAAACAAGAAAAGGTCAAGGATATATCTTAAAATAAATTTTGAAAGGAACGGAAAATGAGATTTAGTAAGTATTTAAAAAATAATTATTTAATAATATTACTATTTATTGTAATCATTGCAATTATAGATTTAATGCTAATAAGTTTTAAGACAAATAATCAGGCAATAGTTGGAGTAACAGTTACAGCAGTTTTAGGATTTATCTTATATCTAATTTATGATTTTTATAGAAGAAAAAAGTTTTATGATAAATTCATAAATGATTTAGACTTATTAGATAAAAAATATTTAATTACAGAAATGATAGAAAAGCCAAATTTCTATGAGGGCGAAATCCTATATGATGCTTTATACGAAATAGATAAATCTATGGCAGAAAAAATAAAAGAATACAGCTTAAATATACAAGATTTTAAGGAATATATAGAAATGTGGATACATGAAGCAAAACTTCCACTTGCTTCTTTAAATTTAATAGTACATAACCACAAAGAATTGTCAGACAAAAAAATAACAGAGCAATTAAAAAGGTTAGATGATGATATTGAGCAGGTTTTATATTATGTAAGAAGTGAAAATGCTGAAAAAGATTATTTAATTAAAGAAACAGAGATAGCAAAAGTTATTTCAAATGTTGCTATAAAAAATAAAGATATATTGTTGGAAAATAATATTGATTTTGAAGTAGAAGTGGGAAATACAAAAGTTCTAACAGATTCAAAATGGCTTGAATTTATAGTAAATCAAATTGTAAGTAATAGTATTAAATACATAAGAAATGATGTGGAGCATTTGATAAAAATAACAACTGAAGAAAACAATAAAAATGTTATTTTAAAGATATATGATAATGGAATTGGAATTTCAAAGAGTGATATTCCAAAAGTATTTGATAAAACATTTACAGGAAATAATGGAAGAAAAATTGAAACATCAACAGGCATGGGCTTGTATATCTCAAAACAATTATGCAAAAAATTAGGACACAAAATTACAGTAGATTCCAAAGAAAATGAATATACAGAAGTGTCTATATTATTTAATAAAAACGATTTTTTGAATGTAGCAAAATAACATTACAAAATTGTAATGTTTAGTAATTTTAGAAGAAGGACAAATAAAAACAAATCCTCTATAATGAAAATGAAAGGAGAGATGAAAGATGTCAAACATTTTAAAAATTGATAAAGTAGAAAAATATTATGGTAGTAAGTCAAGTTTAACAAAGGCTTTAGACAATTTATCATTTGAAGTAGATAAAGGTGAATTTGTTGCAATTATGGGAGCATCAGGAAGTGGTAAAACAACACTTTTAAACTGCATATCTACAATTGACAAAGTAACATCAGGACACATTTTCGTTGGAGGAGAAGATATTACAAAATTAAAAGGAAATAACTTAAATAAATTTAGGAGAGAAAAATTAGGATTTATATTCCAAGATTTTAATTTATTAGATACATTAACTGCTTATGAAAATATATCATTAGCACTTTCTATTCAAAATAAAAGTGCAAAAGAAATTGAAAAAAGGGTAAATGATGTAGCAACTAAATTAGGAATAAAAGACGTATTACAAAAGTATCCTTATCAAATGTCAGGAGGGCAAAAACAAAGAGTTGCATCAGCAAGAGCTATTATAACAGATCCACAAATCGTTTTAGCTGATGAACCAACAGGGGCATTAGACAGCAAGTCATCAAGAATGTTACTAGAAAGTTTTGATTACCTAAATGAAAAATTAAACACAACAATTTTGATGGTTACACATGATAGTTTCTGTGCTTCTTATGCAAGTAGAGTAACATTTATAAAAGATGGTAAAGTATTTAATGAAATCATAAAAGGTAACAGTTCAAGAAAGGATTTCTTTGACAAGATTATAGATGTTGTAACCTTGCTTGGAGGTGAGGAAAATGACAACTATTAAATTGTCTTTTAGAAATATAAAAAAGAGTTTTAAAGATTATGCAATATATTTCTTTACTTTAATATTAGGTGTTGCGATATTTTATGTATTTAACAGTATAGAAAGTCAAACTGTACTATTAGATGTAACAAATAGCACACATGAAGTTATAGATTTGATGACGAATATGTTATCAGGAGCAAGTGTATTTGTGGCATTTATTCTAGGATTTCTAATAATATATGCAAGTAGATTTTTAATAAAAAGAAGAAATAAAGAATTTGGTATATATATGCTTTTAGGTATGAGTAAAAGAAAAATATCTATGATACTATTCTTTGAAACAATCTTAATTGGTATTATATCATTAGCTGTTGGGTTAGGACTTGGAGTATTGCTTTCACAACTTATGAGTATGTTAGTTGCAAATATGTTTGAAGCAGATATGACAAAATATGAATTTATTTTTTCAAGTCAAGCATGTATTAAAACAATAATATATTTTGGAATAATGTACGTCATTGTAATGTTATTTAATACAGTAAATATTGGAAAATGTAAATTAATTGATTTAATACAAACAAATAAAAAGTCTGAAAAAGTAAAAATGAAAAATCCAATGCTTTGTACCATAGTATTTATCATATCAGCCATAGCTCTAGGATATGCTTATTATATGGTAACAGGTGGAATAAATGAAACAATTAAGCCTCCAGAAGATATATTTAAGCCAATTGTAATTGGAGCAGTATCTACATTTTTTATATTCTGGTCTTTATCAGGGCTAATTTTAAAAATAGTAACAAGTATGAAAAATTTGTATGTAAAAGGATTAAATACTTTTACATTTAGACAATTAAGTAGTAAGATAAACACAACAGTATTTTCAATGACAATAATTTCTTTAATGTTATTTGTAACGATTTGTGTGTTATCAAGTGCTTTATCACTTAAAAATTCAATGACTGCAAATTTAGATGAACTAGCACCAGCAGATATTCAATTAGAAAAAAGAGTATTAAATGAAGATTGGCTAGATCAAGGGTATAATGAAGAACAAATAAAAAATTCTAAATTAAGTATTAGAGAAATATTAGAAAAGTTTGATTTTAACATAGATTCTTATTTAGAAGAAAGTGTAGAATACAATCTTTATCAAACAGAAGAATTAACATTTGGAGATACATTAGGAGATAATTGGGAAACAATAAAAAATACTTATACTTCACTAATCCCTTATAATGTAGCAGATGATATTAATGTAGCAGATGATATTATGACAATAAGCGATTATAATAAAGTTGCTAAATTTTATGGGAATGAAGAGTATACAATAAATGAAGATGAATATATAATTGTTGCAGATTATGACTCAATGATTGAAATAAGAAATGTAGCGTTAAAAGATAATCAAGAAATAACTGTTTTTGGACATACATTAAAACCAAAATATAATGAATGTCAATATGGCTTTGTAGAAATGGCAAGTAATCATATAAATTCAGGAATTATAATAGTTCCAGATGATATAGTAGATGATAATTATATTGTTTATAACTCTATAATTGGAAATTACTATACAGATTCATTAGATGAACAAAGAGAGATTCAAGAACAAATTAAAAATTTAGTAAATAATCCAATTTCATTAGAATATAACTTGCCTTCAATAAATAGTAAAGTTGATATAAGTGAGGCAAGTATAGGAATAGGAGCATTAGTAACATTTTTAGGACTATATCTAGGAATCGTATTTTTAATAGCAAGTGTTGCAATCCTTGCTTTAAAAGAACTAACAGAAAGTACAGATAATAAAGAAAGATATAATATGCTACGAAAATTAGGGGCAGATGAAAAGATGATAAATAAATCATTATTTAGACAAATTGCAATATTCTTTATGTTCCCATTGTTAATAGCAATTATTCATTCAATCTTTGGAATAACATTTTGTAGTTATATAATAGAAACATTTGGAAACGAACAGCTATTACCATCAATTATTATGACAGCAATATTTATAGTAGTATTTTATGGAGGATATTTCTTAATAACTTATTTATCTAGTAAGAATATTATAAAGGAGAACAGAAATGCCAGAGAATATTAATTGGAATGGAGTAATACAAAGCATAACAGACTTTTGGCTTCCGTTATTAGGCTGGATAATTGGAATAATATTGGTAATTGCAATTGTTTTTATAGTAAAGAAAATAAAAAAGAAAAAGGAAGAAAATATATATAAGCTAAAATAAGGATTTAAAAGGTTAGTTTTATGACTAATCTTTTAAATTACAAAAATGTAAGAAGATTGTAAGGTAAAATAATAGCAAGATAGATAGTAAAATGATATAATATAGAAAATACTTTATTTAGGTATTAATTAAATCAAGGCAATAGTTAATATAACTATATACTAATTATATTTACTTGTAAAAGTTAAATAACTATGCAAGAAATCGCACAGAAATTAATTGATGCTTATGGAAAAGGAGAATGAGTTATGAGCTTAATAGGAAACATCTTATGGTTTATTTTTGGAGGCTTATTTAGTGGAATTTCATGGGTGTTATCAGGGATTATTTGGTGTATAACAATTGTTGGAATTCCATATGGTTTACAATGCTTTAAATTTGCATCAATGTCGTTTGCACCCTTTGGAAAGGAGATTGAATATGGAGGAGGAGTTCCATCATTATTTGCCAATATAATTTGGATTATCTTCTTTGGTATTCCTATGGCAATAGAGAATTTCATATTTGGTTGTATTTGGTGCATTACGATTGTTGGAATACCTTTTGGACTTCAATTTTTTAAGATTGCAAAACTTGCTTTAGCACCATTTGGGGCAAGAATCATTTAAAAAGTAACAATGAAATTTTGGAATTTTAAAACATCAATTTGAGATTTGTGTGATTTTTAAAGGGAGGGTAGCAGATGCTATCCTCTTATTTTCTTTTGCTATCTTACAAAAATGTAAGTTAATGAACAGAAAAATGTGATATAATTATTCTGGAGGTTAAAATCATGCAAAGAATTTTAATAGTAGAAGATGATAAAAAATTAAGAAAAGAATTAGAAACATTTTTGACTAAACATGGTTTTATTGCAAAAGGATTAGAAAAATTTGATAATACAATTCAAGATATTTTAAATGAAAATGCTGATTTAATATTATTAGATATAAATTTACCATATACAGACGGTGAATTTGTATGTAAAGAAGTTAGAAAGACATCAGATGTTCCAATAATAATGGTAACAAGCAGAGATAATGAAATAGATGAATTAATGAGCTTAAATTATGGAGCAGATCAGTATGTAACAAAGCCATATAACATACAAATATTACTTGCTAAAATAAATGGTTTACTAAAAAGAAACAAAAAGTCAGATAAAGAAATGCAAGAAATTGACTGTGATGGTTTTAAATTAAATATAGCTGAAAGAGTAATTAAAAAAGATGATAGAAAAATCGAACTAACTAAAAATGAATACACTATTTTATATTACTTATGTATCAATAGAGGAAGAATTGTATCAAGAGATGAGATAATGGACTATTTGTGGGAAAGTGAAGAATTTATTGATGATAACACTTTAAGTGTAAATGTAAAAAGATTAAGAGGAAAATTAGAGGAATTAGGACTTGTAGATAGAATCGAAACAAGGAGAGGACAAGGTTATATATTAAAATGAGATTTAGAGATTATATAAAAGAAAAAATGGTTTTAATTATTGGTACAATACTTGCTTTAGTGAGTGTAGAAATTTTATTACTTGCTTACAATATTAGTATTTTAATAAGAGTATATTGTGCATTTATTATTGTTTTTGTAATGGCACTTGCAATATTAATTGAATATAAAAAGAAAAAAGATTACTATAATGAATTAATAAAAAACATGGAAGAATTAAAAGAAAAATATTTAATTTCTGAAATAATAAAAACACCTAATTTTATAGAAGGCAAAATATTAAAAGATATATTGCAAGATACAGGAAAGTCAATGCTTGAAAATGTAAACTATTACAAAAATATTCAAGAAGATTATAAAGAATATATTGAACTATGGATTCACGAAGTTAAAATACCTATTGCAGCAAGTAAAATGATTATAGAAAATAATAAAAATGAAGTAACAAAAAGCATAGATGAAGAATTAGATAAGGTAGAAAACTATACAGAACAAGCCTTATTCTATGCCAGAAGTAATGCAGTAGAAAAAGATTATATTATAAATAAAACAAACCTAAAAGAAATCGTAAATGGAGCAATTTTAAAGAATAAAACTACACTTTTAAATGAAAAAGTATCAATAGAACTTTCAAATTTAAAAGA
>DXAQ01000103.1 GCA_019116905.1 Candidatus Mucispirillum faecigallinarum
GCTAATATGTTATTGAGGTATATATATGAGTAATGAAATAAAAGGACATCTTACAGCTTTTTTTACAGTATTTATTTGGGGTATTACTTTTGTTTCTACAAAAATACTGCTTGATTCATTTTCACCAGCTGAAATATTATTTATCAGGTTTTCTCTTGGGTTTACTGCACTGTTTATTATATTTCCAAAAACTGCACCAATTTATAATTTTAAAACGGAATTACTTTTTATACTTGCAGGGCTTTTTGGTATATGCCTTTATTTACTTTTAGAAAATACTGCACTTTCTTATACTCTTGCTTCAAATGTTGGACTGCTTGTTTCAATTTCTCCTTTTATTACAGCGCTGCTTGCTTATCTTTTTTTAAAAGATGAAAAATTAAAACCTTTATTTTTTCTTGGTATTTTTTTAGCGTTATGTGGCGTAGCAATGATTATATTTAACGGCTCAGTAGTATTAAAACTTAATCCAGCAGGCGATATTCTTGCTTTGCTTGCTGCAGCCTCCTGGTCTTTTTACTCATTATTTGTTAAAAAAATCAGTATTTTAAATATACACCCTGTACAATCTACAAGGAAAATATTTTTATATGGGCTTATTTTTACTCTGCCTTATCTTTTATGGACTGGAAGTAATATAAGTATTGATAAATTATTAATGCCTGTAAATATATTTAATCTTTTGTTTTTAGGAATTGGTGCATCTGCACTTTGTTTTGTAACATGGTCTCAGGCTGTGAAAATGATTGGAACAGTCAAAACAAGTATTTATATTTATTTTATACCTGTTATGACTGTTATTTCATCTATTATTATACTTCATGAAAAATTAACTTTATATTCTTTTACTGGTATTATATTAATTATTCTTGGTTTAATTATTTCAGGCAAAAAATAATTAACCTAATGCAGTATCTAAAAATGTCATTACTAAGAAACCAGTCATAGCACCAATAGTTGCCCCATGGGAATGTTCTTCTGACTGTGATTCTGGTATCAGTTCTTCTACAACTACATATATCATTGCTCCTGCTGCAAATGAAAGAGTATAAGGCAGAAGATATGTCATATTAACTGCAAAATATGCTCCAATTACAGCTGCTATTGGTTCAACTATACCAGAAACCTGACCTATCATAAAACTTGATTTTCTGGAATACCCTTCCTTTCTTAAAGGAATAGACACTGCTGCACCTTCCGGTAGATTTTGAATACCTATACCTAAAGCCATTACTAAGGCAGCAGCTAATGTAACGCCCTGGTTTGCAATAGCTCCAAAAGCAACCCCTACTGCAAACCCCTCTGGTATATTGTGCAAAGTAATAGCAAAAACAAGTAAAATACTTTTTCTTAATTTAGAAGATACACCCTCAGGTACGCCGTCTTTTGAACGTGGATGTAAATGTGGAAGTATATTATCCATAAGCATAAGCAATGCGCCACCTAATGCAAACCCTATTACAACAGGCAGCCATGGTGTCATACCTGCTTTTTCTGCCATTGTTTTTGCAGGCAGTAAAAGAGACCAAAAAGATGCTGCAACCATTACACCTGCTGCAAAACCAAGCATAATATTTAAAATACGCTTATTCATATCTTTAAAAAAGAAGACTGTTGCAGCACCTGCCGATGTCATTGCCCAGTTAAAAATTCCAGCTAAAAGTGCTAATAAAATTGGATCTAATGAATGCATACTAAAAACCTATTGTAATATTTCTGGTGAAATATACCATATTCCCATAGATATTGCACCAAGAGATACAAGTGTAATTATAATCCATAAAATAACAGAAACAAGCAGTGAACGAACACCTACTTTTTTTAATTCTTCTAAAGTAAGCCCTGCACCTACTAAAAATAAAGTACCTGTCATTAAATGTTTACCAACAGTAGAAAGAGATGTCCATATATCTTTACCTGCAGGCACTAAAGTTGTGATTAAACCTGCTAATAAAAAGCCTATTAAAAACCATTGAAAAGGTGGTTTTGTTTCTGATTTATTTAATTTTGCTGCTCCAAAAGCAAGTGGAAAAATCCATAATGCACGTGTTAATTTAACTGTAATTGCAATACCTGCTGCAATAGGACCATATTGAGCAGCAGCACCAACAACACTTGATGTGTCATGGATTGCTATTGCTGACCATAAACCAAATGATGCTTCATCCATTCCTAAAAGATGACCAAGTGGCGGGAAAATAATAAGCCCCAGCGCATTTAATAAAAATACTACTGCCATTGCAACAGCTGTCTGACCTTGTGTTGCATTAATTGCAGGAGCCATAGCAGCAATAGCACTGCCGCCGCATATTGCTGTGCCGCTTGTTAATAATATTGATAAATTTCTTTCTATCTGGAAAAATCTGCCTAAAAGCAAACCTGCTATCATTGTAATTAATATACTTGTAAATGTTATACCGATTGATGCAAACCCTACTTTTAAAATTACACCAATCTGCATACCAAACCCTAATAAAATAACTGATGTCTGCAATAACTTTTTAGAAATTTTACCAGTAACGCTTTTTAATGGGTTGCCAAAAATTAAAGCTATTGCTATACCTATTACTAAACCTATTGCTGGAAAATCTGTTGATATAGATAAAATTAATGCTGCTGCAAACCAAAATGTTTTATAAGATAATATCTTCTGCATTTTTACCCTCTTTAATATTCTACATTTGTAAAATTCTTAAAATATAAGCATAATACTTTACTACTTAGTTTTATCTTTGTAAAGAATTATTATAAAACAACTGATATGCTTTTGTGAACTTGTAAAAAAAGCTATATATTTCAATACTTTTGAAAGGCAGAATAAAAAATTTTATTTTTTTTAAAAAAAGTGCTTGACTAAAAATAAAATATATGGTTATATTCTCAAACCTGATAAGAACAGGTGATGCCCAGATAGCTCAGTCG
>DXAQ01000104.1 GCA_019116905.1 Candidatus Mucispirillum faecigallinarum
GCTTAATGTGTTGCAATCGTTTTTAGATTTTACAAATATAAATAAAAAGTTGTTATAGGTACATTATGAGATTATCAGTATATTGTGCAGAAAAATTTAATATTTCAAGAAGACAGGCAAAAGAAATCATAAAAAATGGTCATATATCTATTGATAAAAGCATTATAAAGCAGGATATTGAAGTTACAGGAAATGAAAATATTTATGCTGATTTCAATAATAAAAAGCTGGAATTTAATATAAATGACTTCCTTTTATATCAAGATAATGATTATATATTTCTATATAAACCACCATTTATGCATTCTGAAAGGCTGCATGTTAATGATGAATTAACTGTAAGTGATATATATACCCATTTTCCAGAATATAATCCATTATCAAGACTTGATTATGAAGCAGACGGCATAATCGGTATGATTAATAAAAATACTGCATTAAATTATGTATCTAAATCATACTATGCCATTGTTTCAGGCTGTTTTCCTAAATATATTGAACTTTCAAAAAAGATTGATGCAGCAAACAAGAAAAAAGTAAAAGTATTAAGTAATGATGATACAGGGTTTCATGCAGAAATGAAAAGAATAAAATATAATGGAAAAGTAAGCCTTATAGAAGTATCGTTAGAAAAAGCAGCAAGACATCAGGTTCGTGCATTTTGCGAGTATTTAAACCACTCAATAGCAGGAGATAAAATATATAATGGTATTCCTTATGAAAGACTATGCCTGCACTGTTTTAAATATACAATAAATAATAAAACATACTTTTGTAAGCTGCAGACAAAATCTTTTCTTAATATATATGATAATTTTTAAAATTAATTTAATATAAATATTTTATAATATCTTTATGGTCAGAAATTACAGGAGCATTATTTAGATGATTTTTATAAGCAAGAAAAAAAGCGCCGCTTTGTTTAGCTGCATGGTAATCTGTCATAGAATCCCCTAAAAAAAGCACTTCTTTTGGCTCAATTTTATAATAATCACATATTTTATAAACACCTTCTGGGCTTGGTTTTGGCTCACTTACATCTCTTGAAGTAATAAGGCATGTAAAATACTGCCTTATATTAAAATAAGTTAATAAATCAGATAAAGAACGGCCTCTGTTAGTATCAACAGCCATTAAAATATTTCTCTCCTTTAATAAATCAAGGGCTGATTTAAGAGTATCTTCTAAGATAATATCTTCAAACCCAGCAGAATACGTTTCATTTTTTATAATATTATATATTTTTTCCTTTATCTGCTGGTTTCCTTTTGAAATAACTTCAATAATACCGTCTTCAGTATAAGAAAGAACAATACGTTTAAAATTTTCATCAGACCAGTCAGGTATCTCTACCCCGCTTTTTTCTGCAAGCCATGAATAATAAGATATTATAGCATTATCGCTGTTTACAATTACTCCGTCGCAGTCATATATTACTGCTTTAATCTGTCCCATGCTTCAAACCTCAAAAAATAGAATAATAATATATATGATTTAATATTTTTTTCAATAGTTTTTAGGTGAGACAATAAATATTATAAAATTTATTATTGACTAATGAAATATTTTATAATTAAATAGCCAGTGTATTTGTTTAGGAGGCTTTATGGAAAAAGGCAGGTTATACATTATTTCAGCACCAAGTGGTGCAGGTAAATCTACGCTGTGCTCAATGCTTATTAATAAATATCCTGCTGTCAGGTATTCTATTTCATACACAACCCGTGCCCCGCGTGGCAATGAGCAAAATGGAAAAGAATATTTTTTCATAAATAAAGCCCAGTTTGAAAATATGGCAGCTAATAACGATTTTCTAGAATGGGCAGAAGTGCATGGAAACTATTACGGCACATCAAAAACCCAGATAGAAGATGCCTTAAAACAGGGTATAGATATTTTCCTTGATATTGACCCACAGGGTGCTATGCAGCTTAAAGAAAAGCTTAATGGAAAAGCTACTTTTATATTTATTGCAGCCCCTAGTTTGCAGGAATTAAAATCAAGGCTCGAAAAAAGAGGCACTGATAAAGCAGAAAATATTGCATTAAGGCTGGAAAATGCAAAAAAAGAGGTTGAATATTTTAACAAATACGATTATTTAATAATAAATGATGCCAGTGATGATGCTTTTAAAAAACTTGAAACAGTCTATCTGGCGGAAAAACTGCGTACAAACCAGTATAATAGTGCAAGTGAATTTATGAATATATAATAAGGAGTTTATAATGGCGTTTTTAGACATTGAAAGAGTTATTAACCAAAAAGATGTGGACAGCAGGTTCAAACTTGTGCATTTAGCAGCACTTCGTGCTAAAGAATTAAATGACCCAGATGAAAATACAGTTTTAGCTGATTTAAAACCTGGTGAAAAAGTTACTTCAAAAGCTTTATCTGATATTGTACGTAATAGAGTTAAGTTTGTTGAAATAACTGATGAACAAGAAGAAGCAGAAGAAGAAAATAAAGAAAATAAATAATTATAATACATAATTAAAAAGATTACCCTTGCCATATTATATGACAAGGGTTTTTTTATGCTAAAATATCAAGCAGTTTTACAATATTTTGATTTATTTCATGTTTTTTAGAAAAGACTTCTTCATAAGGCACAAACTCTATTTTATTACCCTGTAAACCTGTCATAACAGCAGTTTTACCCTGCATCAGTCCTTCCACAGCAGCTGCACCCATACGAGAGCCAAGAACCCTGTCAAAATATGAAGGGAAACCACCGCGCTGCACATGGCCTAAAACAGTGATACGTGCATCAAAAGTGCCTGCTTCCTGTAATTTTTTACCAAAATCATAAGCAGAACCTGCACCTTCTGCAACTATTAATATATTTCTAGTTTTGCCATCTTGAGCTCTTTTTTTAAATTTTGCTGCTATCGCATCTAAATCAGGTGTAACTTCTGGAATAATTACAGCATCTGCACCAGTTGCAATACCTGCCATAACTGCTAGATAACCACAGTGCCTGCCCATAACTTCTATAACAAATGTTCTTCCATGGGAGCTTGCTGTATTATTAATCATATCTACAGAATCCATAATAACATTTAAAGCAGTATCTGCACCTAATGAAACATCTGTGCCGTATATATCATTATCAATAGAACCAGGTATGCCTACAGATTTTATGCCGTATTTTTCATCAAGCACTTTCGCACCACTTAATGAACCATCACCGCCAATAACTACAAGTGCCTCTATACCATGTTTTTCTAAATTAGCAACAGCTTTTTTCTGCCCTTCTTCCGTCCTAAATTCCTGACTTCTGGCAGTTTGTAAAATTGTGCCGCCTCTGCCTATTATATTAGATACATCAGCATGTTTTAATTCAAACATACTTCCTTCAATCATTCCTTTATAACCTGAAAGAATACCATAAGGAGTAATACCATAATTTAATGCTGCACGCACTGCTGCTCTAATTGCGCCATTCATACCAGGGCTGTCGCCGCCGCTTGTCATAATACCTATTTTTTTCATTATAAATTCCCTCTTAATATATTTAATAATGAATATATACCAAATAGTATAATTTTCAATAAGTTTTATATATTATATTAAAAAATATCAATTATATAAAAAAAGGGGCAGTTTTAGCTGCCCACTGACATAATTATTGATGTTTTAATTTAATTTTTCTATGGTATTCCTGCAGAGAATAAACTTCAAACCTGCCAAACTCTGCTTTTTCTTTTAATCCGTCTACAGCTGCGACAATACCTGAAAAAGTAGATGTCATAGGTATTCCTTTTAATATTGCTATTGAGCGGGTTTTTATTTCATCTGTCAGAGCATCTTCCCCTTCTTCCCTTGTCATAATTACCCACTGTATTTTATCCTCATTTAAAAGGTCTACAAGGTTAGGACGTCCTTTTGAAATTTTAAATACAGCATTTGCTTGTATATTATGGTCATAAAGCATAGTTGATGTGCCTTCTGTTGCATAGATTTTAAAACCTAAGTCTGATAAATCTTTTAAGTATGGAACGGCACGTTCTTTATCTCTATTATTAAGTGATACAAATATGTTTCCACTTTCAGGCAGTTTACCACCTGCTGCTATTTGAGATTTAAGATATGCAAGCCCTTTACTTGTATCTACACCCATTACTTCGCCAGTAGAATGCATTTCTGGGCTTAAAAATATATCTGCCCCTATAAATTTTGAAAACGGAAATACAGCCTCTTTTACTGTTGTATATGGTGGTATAATTTCTTCAGTAAAACCAATTTGAGATAATGTTTCTCCAAGCATACATCTTACAGCATATTTAACAAGCGGTGCACCTATTGATTTACTTACAAATGGGGCAGTTCTTGATGCTCTAGGGTTTGCCTCAATAATATATACCTGATTATTATGCACAGCATACTGAATATTCATAAGGCCGCATACTTTCAGTTCTTTTGCTAAATCAAAAGTATGGCTTCTAATTGTATCAAGTATTTCTTTACTTAATGTCATTGTAGGAATAACAGCAGCAGAGTCCCCTGAGTGGATACCAGCAGGCTCAACGTGTTCCATAATACCGCCAATAACTGTTGTTTTACCGTCAGAAATACAATCTACATCTACTTCCACAGCATCATTTAAAAACTTATCTATTAAAATAGGGTTATCATTTGAAAGCTGAACTGCATATTTAATATATTTTTCAAGTGTTTCACGAGTATATGCAATAACCATACCCCTGCCGCCTAAAACAAATGACGGACGCACAAGCACAGGATAGCCTATTCTTTCAGCAATATCAAGTGCCTCCTGTTCTTTATATGCTATACCATTTTCAGGCTGTTTAATATTAAGCTTATTGATAAGTTTTTGGAACCTGTCTCTATCTTCTGCAAATTCTATACTGTCAGGGTTTGTACCTATAATATTAACGCCGCAGTTTTCAAGCTCTCTTGCAAGGTTAAGAGGAGTCTGCCCGCCAAACTGAACGATAGCACCAACACATTTTTCTCTTTCATAAATATGGAGTACATCTTCAATAGTCAGCGGCTCAAAATAAAGTTTATCGCTTATATCATAATCTGTTGAAACTGTTTCAGGGTTTGAGTTTACCATAATACAGTCATAGCCTGCCATCTTTAAAGCAAAAGATGCATGAACACAGCAGTAATCAAACTCTATACCCTGCCCTATTCTGTTAGGTCCGCCGCCTAAAACCATAATTGATTTTTTATTATTATCTATACGTGCAGGCTCTGAATATTCACTGTAAGATGAATAGTAGTAAGGAGTTTTTGCATAAAACTCACCAGCACATGTATCAACAGCAGCATAGCTTGGAGTAATATTTATTTCTCTGCGTTTATCTCTAACTGATTTTTCATTAGTATTTAATAAAAATGCTAACTGTTTATCAGAAAACCCAAACTCTTTTGCCTGAATAAAAAGCCCTTTATCTTTTGATAAATTATCTAAACTGCCGGCTGATTTTATTTCATCTTCAAAAGCAGTAATTTCATGAAGATGCCTTAAAAAATATTTATCTATTTTTGAATGTTTATATACATCATCTACAGAATAACCTCTTTTAAATGCAGCACGTATTGCAAATACCCTGTCAGCTTTTGGTACTTGTAAAGCAAGATTAATTTCTTCATCAGTCATATTTTCATAAGGAGCATCTTTGCCGTCTGCCCCAAAACCACTTCTGCCTATTTCTAATGAACGCAGTGCTTTTTGGAATGACTGTTTAAATGTTTTACCGATAGCCATAGCCTCGCCAACTGATTTCATTTGAGTACCAAGTGTTGCATCTGCCTTTTGGAATTTTTCAAAAGTAAAGCGTGGTATTTTTGTAACAATATAGTCAAGAGCTGGTTCAAAACATGCAGGAGTTTCACCAGTAATATCATTCATTAATTCATCAAGTGTATAACCTACTGCTAAAAGCGCTGCAATTTTTGCAATAGGAAACCCTGTTGCTTTTGAGGCAAGAGCAGATGAACGGGAAACACGTGGGTTCATTTCAATTACAATTCTTCTGCCATCTTTTGGGTTTACTGCCCATTGAACGTTTGCACCGCCTGTTTCAACACCTATTGCCTGCATAACACGTAAACTGTCATCACGCATAGCCTGATATTCTTTATCTGTTAATGTCTGGATAGGCGCAACAGTAATAGAATCACCAGTATGTACGCCCATTGGGTCAAAGTTTTCAATAGAGCATACTATTACTGCATTATTCTTTTTATCTCTCATCACTTCCATTTCATATTCTTTCCAACCAAGAAGTGATTCTTCAATTAAAACTTCGCTGTTACGGCTTTCAAAAAGACCGCGTGATACTATTTGATGAAATTCTTCTTTATTATGGGCAATACCGCCGCCTGTGCCGCCAAGAGTAAAACCAGGGCGTATAATTAATGGCCATGTGCCGATAGCTTCTGCAACTGCAACAGCTTCCTGCATAGTATGGGCAGAACCAGAACGAGGTAAATCAAGACCAATTTCTTTCATGGTTTTTTTGAAAAGCTGCCTGTCTTCTGCTTTATTAATACTTTTAACAGATGCGCCAATCATTTCTACGCCGTATCTTTTTAATATTCCTTTATCATAAAGCTCAACAGCTAAATTTAAAGCAGTCTGACCGCCAAGAGTTGGAAGTATTGCGTCAGGTCTTTCCCTTCTAATAATTTCCTGTAAAATATCAGCCGATAATGGCTCAATATATGTTCTATCTGCAAACTCTGGGTCTGTCATAATAGTTGCAGGGTTTGAGTTTACAAGCACAATTTCAAACCCTTCATTTTTTAAAGCTTTACATGCCTGCACACCAGAATAGTCAAACTCACAACCCTGACCTATTACAATAGGGCCTGCACCAATAATCATTACTTTTTTAATATCATTTCTTTTAGGCATCTTAACGCTCCATCATTTTTCTAAAAGTTTCAAAAAGATAAAGAGAATCATTTGGTCCAGGTGCAGCCTCTGGGTGATACTGCACACTAAAAAATGGCTCAGTTTTATGTCTGATGCCTTCTAATGTATTATCATTCATATTAATATGTGTTACTTCTAAACATGATGGTATATTTTTCATATCAAGAGCATAATTGTGGTTTTGTGATGTAATTTCTACCTGATTAGTAAGTAAATTTTTAACAGGATGATTTAAACCATGATGACCAAATTTTAATTTATAACATGCACACCCTGCAGAAATCCCCATAATCTGATGACCTAAACATATACCCATTAAAGGAATTTTGCCTGTAAAATATTTAGCTGCATCTATTGCATAATGAAGTGATGAAGGGTCTGCCGGACCGTTAGATAAAAATACGCCGTTAGGTTTCATCTCCATAACTTTTGCAGGGTCATAACCAGCTGGCACAACTGTTACCTGCATATCATGAGCTGCAAGACTTCTTAATATATTATATTTAATACCAAAATCATAAGCTACTACTTTATATTTACCTTCTTCGTTCCATTTAAATACTTCGCCGGCAGTAACACGGGATGCATAGTCCTGATTATCAAGGCCTTCCCATGCTTTTGCTTTTGCAACTGCCTCATCAATAGATATATTTTCACTGCTGCAGTGCATATACCCTTTCATTGAGCCCTGCTCTCTAATCATTAATGTTAATCTTCTAACATCTATACCTGCAATAGCTGGTATATTATGCTTTTTAAGCATATCCTGTAAACTGATTTGTGATGAAAAATTAGATGGCTCATTAATATCGCATACTATTAAACCATTAAGAAAAAGAGTGCGTGATTCTAAAAAATTTAAATCAATACCATAGTTACCAATCTCTGGAGCAGTGAGAGATACAAACTGCCCTGCATAAGAAGGGTCGCTTATAATACCTTCATATCCACTCATACCTGTATTAAAAACAGTTTCCCCAAGTTTATCTACAGGCGCACCAAAGGAATATCCTTTAAATACTTCTCCATTTTCAAGAGCAAGAAAAGCGTTTTTTAAGCGTTTCTCTTTCCAATTAAAACTCATATAATCTTAACCCCGTATGTAATAATGATTTCGTTTTAGCTAAAAGCAGGCAAAACTTATGTATTTTATAGATACTTGTTTATATTGTCAAGATATAATTTATAATGATTATATAATTTTATAAGTTATTAAATATTTAAAGGTTTTTGACTATCATATAAAATAATATAAATCAATTTTTATAAAAAAGATATAAGTTTTTAGATAATTTTATATGATTTTTTTATACATTCAAGATAAATTTGTTGCTATGAAAAATTAATAAGAAATATTATGTATTTTTTAAGATTAAGGAATATAAAAATATAATTTAAAAAACTGTCCTTTTCAGGCAGCTTAATTTTAAAGTTTTGTAATTTTATTAACTTTTACAACAGGTGCAACTTGTATTATATATTGTTATCTTTTATTAAAAAAATAATTAAAAATATAAAGCTTATATATATTCTCAATTTTCGGCACGGTTTATGCTAGTAAACAGTTGGAAATCTATATCTGCATATAAGCAGGAAAAAATTTCCTATTATAAATTATTAAAGATATTAAAAAAATAGACGAATATAGATTATATATATGGAGGACATATATGGAAAGTTTGCGCGTAAGTGGTTTAATAAGTGGTATGGATACTGATGCTATTGTTGAATCTTATATGACATCAGCAAAAGCACCTATTAACAAATTAAACCAGCAAATAGAAGAATTAAACTATGAAAAAACTACATATAACAGCTTTATTACAATGGTTACAGACATTAAAAACTCTCTGCTTGATTTAAAAATGGAGTCAACATTTAAAAGTAAAGTTACAACTTCTTCTCAGGAAAATATTGCAACTGCCACCTCCTCTATTACAACAAACCCAGGCACATATACTCTAAAAGTAGACCAGGTTGCAGAACCTGCATACGCTTCAAGTATATATACTAATAAAGTATTATCACAAACTGGAGCTGGAATAAAAAGTTTCTCCCCTTCATACTCTCCTTATGACCAGTTAGAAGGAACACATACAGTTGATATATATACAGGTTCAAACTATGGGTATAATGATAAATGGTTTGCAAAAGACACTTTCAAAAGTAATACAAACGAAACATATACTGTAAATCATTCCAATACAGCTGATAAAACATTAGTTAATGGTAATGGTGAATTAACACAAGATGTTAAAGGCGATTTTACTTTCGTATATACATATAATGGTGAGGAAAATTTATTTACAATAAATATGGACTACTCATCAGGAACATCATTAAATAAAATAGCATCTGACTTAGATTTAGAAATAAATGCAAAATTAGATGCCCTGCATGGTGATAATGCACAGCAGACAATGAAAGTAACATTAAACTTAGATGATAATGGGTTTAACTTCTCCTTTTATGATGTTGACAGCCAAAATGATATAGAAGTTTTAGGGTTTGTTGATATTAACCAGACAGGAACTCCTGGTGATGCAGGCTATACTCCTACTGCAACTACACAGCTGATTAATAATTTAGGACTTAATTTAATATATGAATCAGAAACTACAAAAGAGATTACAAACATTATGGTTTCAAATTCATCAGAAAAACTTGGTACAAAATTAAATTCTTCTGACCAGGGTGGATTTTTTGCTCCTGGAAAATTAGAATTTGAAGACGGTAAAGGTCCAAAAGAAGGAACATTTAAAATTTATCAGGATTCATCTGCTGTATGCCGCCCTGAAACTTATACTACTTTTTATGGCGATACATTTGATAAAATAAAAAATGCCAACCCTGCTGTTGATAAAGATAAAATTAATGAATGGCTTAATACTAAAATAGGCTCTAAAACAAAAGCAGGAAATACATTTTTTGATGATGATACAGTTTTTTCAGACTTAAATGGTAAATTTTATATTAATGGGGTTGAAATTGAAATAGGTGATTATACACAGCTTACTCCAAATGATTTAATGGCAAAAGTAAACGGCTCTGGTGCTGGTGTTACTATGACTTATGATTATGACAAAAACATATTTCAAATAAGCAATAATGACGGCGGAGCTGTTGAATTAACACTTGGTAATAAAGGGCTTGACACATCAAACTTTTTTGAAGTTTTTAAAGTAGGTTTAAACAGCGGTGCAACTTATGTAAGGGGGCAAAATAAAGGTTCACTTGATACTGCAACTGTAATTAATAAGCTGGACCCTTCTTTTACATACCCTATTAAAAGTGGAACATTCTCTATTAATGGTGTATCAATTTATATAGACATTACAAAAGATACAATTAATGATGTTATAAATAAAGTTAATAAATCTGGTGCCGGCGTTACAATGACTTATGATTCCACAACAGATAAATTTTCTTTAACAAGCACAAACGATGAAAGAATTAAAGTGGGCGGCAAAAATGACACCTCCTCTTTCCTACTTTCTGCTGGTTTATTATATAATCAGACTACTGAAACAGTAATTGGTACAGAAGGAAAAGATGCTGTATTTACTATGAATGGAGTAAAATATACAAGAGACTCTAATAATGTAAGCGATGTAGTGCCTGGTATGTCTTTTACTATTAATGCAACAGGAACAACAGTGTTTAATGTTAAAATAGATACAGATAAAGCAGTTTCTGCACTAGCTGAGTTTGCTTCAAAATATAATACATTAATAAATGCATTAAACCCTACAGAAATTGCTTATAATGACGATATAAGAGATAAGTACAGTGAGCCGTTAAATGATGATGATAAAGCATCTATGAGTGAAGATGAAATAAAAACTTATCAGGAAAATTATGAAAAAATAGCTTATTACGACCTTGTAACAAGAAGTTCAGAGTTAAAAACATTAAAAACTAATATAAGGTCAGCTTTAACTAAGTTAGTAGATTCTGATAACAGCAAATACTCATCTATTACTCAGATTGGTATTAATATTGCAGGAAGTGATACTCAGGATATTACAGTTACAAAAGTAGGTCTTTTATTTGATGTAACTACTGATAAAACAGAATTAGAAGAATATATAAAAGAAAACAGCAAGTTCATTTCTATTTTATCAGAAAATCCTGAAGATGTTTATAAGTTTTTTGCTGACAGCAAAACTGTATATACAACTGATAGCAGCGGAAAAGAAACAAGTTCTATTGAAAATGTTGGTTTTGCAAGGGTATTTAGTGATTTTCTTGATGATAATATTAACTCCACTTCTGCCCTTTATAAAAAAACAAGCACAAATGGAACAATTGAGTCTGAAATATCTTCATTAAAAGAGCAGATAGAATCTCAGACTACACGGGTAGAAATGTACCTTGAAAGACTTTATAGTCAGTTTGCTGCTATGGAAGAAAAGTTATCTACACTGCAGCAAAGCTCAAGCTATTTAACTAATTTAAGCTCAGGTAGTTCTTCATAAATAATAAATAATAAATAATATTATTAATTAGGAGATAAATATTATGCAAACAGCTTACCAAAATTACAAAAAACAAGAAGTAGAAGGTGCTACAAAAGGAAAAATTGTAGTGCTGCTTTTTGAAGGAACAATTAAGTTTTTACGAAAAGCTTCCAAAGCTATTGATGACAAAAATATTCAGGAAGCACATAATAATATAGTAAAAGCTGAAAATATTTTATATGAATTAATGTCAACATTAAATATGGATGCAGGAGAAATTGCAGATAATCTTATGCGTTTGTATGATTTTATGATTTGGCAGCTTATCGAAGCAAACAGAGATAAAGATAAAAATAAAGTAGAATCTGTTATTGAGCTTTTACTGCCACTTTGTGATGCATGGAAACAAATTGTAGAAAAAGACAATATTTCTGTTGTAAAAACTCCTGTAAACAAAGAGCAGGTAAAATCAATTAACTTTGCAGGTTAAATTTTTATAGACATATTTAAAATAAAAATATATGCTTATTGATAAGGAAATATATGAGTACTTTTGATATTATGCTTAAACAGTGTGAAGTGCAGGCTGAGAAATTATGTTCTATCGATATTGATGAAAAATACTTAAATGAAATTGATATATTTAATAATTATTTTTCTCAATTAAAACAAATAATAGAAAGTGAAAAAGAAAATCATGCAAAAGAGAAAGTAAAAAAACTTGCTGATTTACTGCAAACTTTTATCAAAAGAATAGAAGAAGAACAGGCTGCAACTAAAAATAAAATTAACACTTTAAATAGAAATAAAAATATGGTAGGCTATGGTGCTGTTAAATATCAATTTGCTCATAGAATAAACAGGAGATATTAATATTTAAATATGTCAAAAGAATTATTTAAAATTACAATACTAGATGAAGATAAAGAGCATACTACAGTTTATGCAACAAGTGTTACACAGGCTGATTTTCTTGGTTTTATTGAGATTTCTGGGATAGAGTTTCCTAACCAGTCTGATATTATTTTAACTCCAGGGGAAGATAAGGCTCACTCTCTTTTTAAAGATACTAAACGTATTATTATTCCTGGTAACTATATTATCCGCATTGAAGAATTAAAAGAAGATAAAAAAGCACAGATTATTAATATTTTTGATTCGGTAAAAAATTAATATGAATTTAGTCCAAAAATATATTATTAAAGAGATTATTCCTTTTTTTATTATAGGTAATCTCTTTTTTATGTTTCTGCTTTTAATGGAAAGAATGGTTACTTTGGCTGACCTTTTCTTTTCAAAAAATGTACCATTAATTTTACTTGTGGAAACTATAATATATCTTCTTCCCTCTATATTTTTTATGACTATCCCACTGGCTGGTCTGCTTGCCACATTGATTGCTTTCAGTAGACTTTCTGCTGATTCTGAATTAATTGCTATGAAAGCTATCGGAGCAAGTAATAAAGTTTTAATTAAACCCCTTATATTTGTTGGTATTTTTGCAGCATTAATCAATCTTACAATGGGTGCTTATTTTGTAGAAAAAGGCTCTACTCTTGCATATAATAACTTAAATAAAATAGTAGAACACATATCTATTAAAGACTTAAAAGCTAATGAAATATATGAGCAGATACCAGGTATACTGCTGTTTGTAAAAAATAAAGTTAGTGATACAGCATTTGATGATATGATAATGATACAAACAAAAGAAAAATTAATAATAAATGCAGCACATGCAAATATTACCCCTACAGATGATAGAAGTATGGAAATGAAATTTTATGACGGCACATTTACTATGGAAGATAAACAGGGAAAACTTTCTACTGTTGGCTTTAAAAGTATGTCTATAAACCTGCCATTAAATATTAATATTGCAAAAGCTGTTAACTCTCCTATGACTATGAGTATAGGGCAGCTTTACGAAAATAGAAATGACCCAAAAGCCTTATTTGAACTTAATAAAAGGTTTTCTACCCCACTTTCTGCTATAGTTATGATACTTTTTGGATTTTCACTTGGTGTATTTTTATCTAGAAGTGGTAAATCATTTGGTATTCTTATATCTATTGGGCTTGCTTTTTTATATAATGCATTAATGCTTTATTTTGAAAACAGTGCAGGTTCTATTCCAATAAACCCTGCCCTTTCTGCATGGATTCCTTTAATTATATTTATTATCCTGCTTACATATTCATTGAAACGCTCTTTTAAATAAATGTAAGTAAAATTATACCTTGAAAATTATATTTAATTAATATACACTTGACTTGCTATATTTTATTTTGGAGGCAATGATGAATAAAGTTGCAGTATTATCTGGGGACGGTATCGGCCCAGAAGTTATGGCAGAAGCATTAAAAGTGCTTGATGCTGTTTCAAAAAAATACAATCATAAATTTGAATTTACAGAGGCTTATGTTGGCGGTATAGCCTATGATAAAACAGGTACTCCTCTGCCTGAAGAAACTATTAAAATATGCGAAAATTCTGATGCAGTACTTTTTGGTTCTGTTGGCGGTCCTAAATGGGAAAGTTTGCCACCTGAAAAACAGCCAGAACGTGGTGCATTACTTCCTTTAAGAAAACATTTTAATCTGTTTGCTAACCTGCGCCCTGTTAAAATCTTCCCTAGCCTTTCCCATGCAAGCTCTTTAAAACATGAACTTGTTAAAGACGGTATAGATATTATATTTTTTAGAGAATTAACAGGCGGTATTTATTTTGGACAGCCTAAAAAAATATCAGATGACGGTAAATCTGCTGTTGATACAATGGCTTATAAAGAAGAAGAAATAAAAAGAATTGCTGTAAAAGCTTTTGAAGCTGCAAGACTACGTAATAAAAAAGTATGCAGTGTAGATAAAGCAAACGTTTTAATGACAAGTATTTTATGGAGAAAAGTTGTTACAGAACTTCATGATAAAGAGTATTCTGATATTGAATTAAGCCACATGTTTGTTGATAATGCTGCTATGCAGCTTGTGCGCTGGCCAGCACAATTTGATGTTATATTAACTGAAAATATGTTTGGTGATATTTTAAGTGATGAGGCTGCTATGCTTTCAGGTTCACTTGGTATGCTGCCTTCTGCTTCTATTAATGAAAGTGGCTTTGGTTTATATGAACCAATAGGCGGTTCTGCTCCTGATATTGCCGGCCAGGGTATTGCAAACCCTATTGCTCAAATCCTTTCTTCTGCATTAATGCTGCGTTACAGCTTTAAACTAGATAAGGAAGCAAAAGCTATTGAACAGGCTGTAGCAGATACACTTGCTGCAAATATCCGCACTAAAGATATTGCAGGAGAATCAAAAGATGTAAAAGTTGTTTCTACATCTGAAATGGGTAATGAAATAATCAGCAGAATCAAATAATATGATAAAACATATATTCACTTTACTTAAAGAATATATAATAGAACATAAAGTATTCCTGGCACTTTTTATTGTGCTGGGAATACTTGCATATAAATTCTCTTATATAGATATTCTTATTACAAACCTTTTTTATAACGAAGATGGCTTTTACCTTGCAAATAATCTTTTTGGATTAATCATATATGAAGGTGCATATTATTTAACAATAGCAGTAGTTGCATTGCTTGCTGTTATGCTTATTTTAAATCTTACAAAAAATATCCAGCCATTTGGGCTGCCACGAAAAGCCATTATCTTTTTTATTGTTATAACAATTATGGCGCCAGGTATAGTTGTAAACAGTATATTAAAAGACCATTCTGGCAGACCACGTCCAGCACATGTTACAGAATTTGGAGGCACTGCCATATTTCAGCCGCCATTTACAATATCAAATCAATGTGAAAGTAACTGCTCATTTGTTTCAGGTCATGCTGCTTTTGCATTTGCTTTCATGTCTATTGGGCTGCTTTTTAGAGGCAGAGTAAGGCGTATAATATTTACTTCAGGCTTCTTATTTGGCGCTGTAGTTGGCTTTGTAAGAATATTTCAGGGCAGGCATTTTTTTAGTGATGTTGTATTTGCTTTCTTTTTTACATGGCTTACAATTACTTTAATTTATAAATTTTTCTACCCTAATGATGAACTGCCAGATACGATAAAAAGAAATTCTTAATTATATTGCTGCTCCAGTAGATATATTATCTGGAGCAGTATTATTATCATTATTTATATTTGTATTATTGTCTGTAATGTTATCATTATTTATAGACTTATTATCCATATTTATAGTTTTATTATCTTCATTTGTTATATTATCACTGTAATTAACTGTATTATTCTTAATATTTAAACTGCTGTTATCATCAATATCTAATTCTTCAATAATTTCTTCAGTAATGTTATCGCTGTCTAAAACTTTTTTAATACCATTATTAAGTGAGCTGTCCACATTCTCTATAAGACCAAACCCATTAAATTTATCAAATATAAATGCTCCTACTAATATAATAATAAACATTGAGCCAAATACAACTATTGTTGATACAATATTTTTCATATAATACCTGCCTTATTTTTTTGAAAATAGTAATGTTTTTTCATAAGCTTTATATAATGCAGAAATCACTGCACCTCTAACACCTTTTGATTCCAGCTCTGCCAGCCCTTCTATTGTTGAGCCTGCAGGTGAAGTAACCTTATCTTTTAATACAGCAGGATGAGTGCCTGTAAAATGTACCATACCACCAGAACCATGAACCGCCATAGCTGATAATGATATTGCAAGCTCACGTGGAAGCCCCATTTTAACACCTGCATCGCTCATAGCCTCTATTATTTGATAAATATAAGCAGGAGAACAGCCTGTTAATGATGATACAGCATCTATTTTACTTTCATCTATCTCTATAAACATACCAAGCTTTGAAAAAATACTGCTGAATATTTCTTTATCTTCTTTAATAATATTTGCACCATATACATAAGCAAAAACACCCTGGCATATTTGAACAGGAGTATTTGGCATAACTCTAATTATTTTAAGCCTTGTATTAACTTTTTCCATATCTCTGATACTGATACCAGCAGCAACAGAAATAACTATCTTATCTAAAAGTTCATTTTGATAAAGCTCTAATGTGCTGATAAGTGCATAAGGTTTCACTGCCAGTAAAACAATATCACTTTTTTTAATTACATTAATATTATCATCAGTTAATACTCCATATTCTTCTGATAATCTGGCAGCTTTTTGTTTATTATAATTTGAAACAATAATATTTTTACAGTCTAAACTATGTGATTTTTTTATACCTGCAATAATAGCCTGAGCCATATTGCCTGCACCAATTACACCTAATACCATTACTTTATTTTCTCCTTTATCCAGCATACTATATCATTAATTATTTTTAAAGAATGTTTTTCAGTTAATATATGTTTTACTTTATACAATCTATTATTATATGTAAAGGCTGTTTTATCATTTGAAACCATTTCATTTACTTTTTTTAATGCAGCCTTTGGTGAAATTAGCACATCTTTTTCTGATACAGCAAGCAGTACAGGCACATTTATTTCTTTAACATATTCATCAACTTTATCCTGCAGTAATTTCATTTGATATAACTGCTCTGTTGGAAAAACTGGATAATTACACTCTAAATCTTTTGTATATCTTGGTATATTTTTAATAATCTTTTTAACAAAAGGTATTAAAAAGAAACCAGGCACACGCACTTTAAAAGCAGGTGCTAAAAGTACTAAACTATCACATTTATTAAACCTTGCCACAGTGCAGGCTAAAAGACCACCATTAGACTGACCAACAATACATATTTTTTTGCAAAATGATGATAATGCGTTATAACCAGCCTCTATACTTTCATACCAGTCTTCATAAGTAGTTTTATAAAAATTATCAAGTTTACAGCCATGGCCTGCTACTCTGACTACATATACACTGTAATTATTTTTTTCAAGCTCATAAGCAAGGGGCAGCAGTTCGTTTGGAGCAGCTGCAAAGCCATGAATAAGCAAAACACCATTTTCAGAATGTCTGCGAAAATAAGGCAGATTACCTTCTCCAGCTGAACCCATTTCACGAGCTTTTAATACATCTGCTTCATAAATTTCTTCTGCTGTTTTATTTATTTTATTAAACTGTTTAATCAAAATATCACCTGTGTAGTTCCATTTTAATAATTCTATCCATATCTAAATCATCATATAATTCTTGAAAAAATACATCTCTAACTCTATCATATTTCGGTGCAAAATGACCAAAAGATACATAATAAGAATTAGAATATTTATATACTGCTTTTGATAACCCAATGGATAAGTGTTTTTTTTCAACAGCATGTATAATATCATTATTCATAAATACTGCTTCAATTAATAAAATATGGCTGTTTTTTGCAAGTTTTACAGCTTTTTTATAGTTTTCAAAAGTTGGTGCAGTATCTGTAATATATGTTATATCCTGACTTTCTGGATATTCTGCTAATTTTGATGCTATATCATTTAGATAGAACTTCTGCACACCGTTTTTTGTTTCCACATTAATAATATCATTACTTCTTTCTGCAAGTATTGCATCTTTTAATATTCTTATCCATGGACCTTTTACAAAGCCATATTCTTCCATTTTTTCTTTATTAATACTTATACGTTTCGGCTCTTTTAATCTGTAACCAATAGAATTAATACCATGGTATAAAAAATCATAATCAATGGAAAAACCATCATTTATATTAAGGATATTTCTATCTAATGTAAGTTTTTCTTCCTTAAAACCATTTTTAGCTGCAAACTCTGCCCCTTTTATGCCTTTTTCTGTCAGCTCCACCGCAATAAATGTAACATCATAATCATATATTAAATTCCATGTATAACCTGCAAGTTTTCCCTTTACATTGTTTATAAACCCAGCTGGTCCAAAAAAAGTAATAGTGTTGCCTGAAAGCAGTGCAGTTCGTAAAAACCTGTCAAACCCATTAAAATGGTCAATATGAGTATGACTTATAAAAACATGGGAAATATCGTTTAATTCAGAATTATCAATATTTCCAAGCCTGCCGCAGTCAAAAAGAACTGCTTTTTTCATATATACGTTTCTAACAAAAATACCGCTGTCATCAAATGGAGAATTTACCCTTCTAAGTATATAATTTGATTTCATTTTATTAAAAATTTAATTATTTCCTCTATATTATTATCAACACTGCCTGTTGTGATTATTTTTAAATCAGCTTTTGGCATTTCAGCAGTTTCACGTTGTTTTTCAGCTATTTCAATTCTGCCGTCTGTTACAGTGTTTGACTGCTCGCGTTTAGCAAGTCTTGCTAATATAACATCTTTTGGCGCATCAAACTCTAAAAATATAATGTTACCAACGTTATGTTTTTTATATGTTTCTAAATATTCTTTTTTAGTAAACGATGCATCTACAATGCTCATTCTTCCTGTTTTATGTTTTTCTTCTACTAAAGCGCCAAGTTTATCATACAGCTTAATAGAAGTTTCAGCAGAATATATACCTGTGCCCCACTCTATATACTGCCTGTCATTAACATTCATCCCTTCTGACTGTTTTCTAATAATATCAGACACAAATAATGCAGCTGGAAATCTTTTTGCAAAAGCAGCAGCGTTTTTTGATTTACCTGTACCCATAAACCCAAAAAATATTAAGTTATTTCTTTCCATAGATTTTGCATAAAATAAAGACATATCTATTAGTTTTTTGATTTCATTAACCTTGGTATCATATAATTCCCATGATTTATCTTTTCCGTCTACTAAAAAGCATGTAACTTTTGCCCTGACATAAGATAAGTAACACCTGTAATAGTTAATTAATTTTAAGCTTGTTTCATCATTAAAAACATATAAAAAGCCTGATAAAAATCCGTCTGCTAAATCAAGCCTTCCCATACTGTCAAGCTCCATTGATAAAAACGACGCTTCTGAAATAACATCATTAAAACGGAACCTTTTATTAAACTCAATACAGTCAATTAAGCCAACTGTTTCATCATCATTAAAATAAATATGTTCAAGCCTTAAATCGCCATGGCCGTTTTTTATAAAGCCTTCCTCTGCTCTTTTTATAAAAATTTCTTTATTATTTTCTAAGAAATCTAATGTTTTTGATTTAATATATTCGTAAAAATCTTTATCAATTAAAGATGACACATATTTTTCTGTTTGAGTAAAATTTTCTACAGCATTAAATTTCACAACATCAAAGTGAGTATCAAACTCCTCATCTTTTGGAGCAGGCTCTAAATTTTTAAAAAGTTCAGCTGTCTGTCTGCCTATTCTTTGCATATCTTCAACAGTAATTAAACCTTTTTCTATTCTTGCCTGTAAAAAATCTTCATCTTTAATACGTTTCATTTTTAAGACGTATTCTATAGCTGCTAAAGAGTTTGTTAATGGCACAAGTGCAAAATCTTTTTCATTCTGCCTGACTATTTTAAGCACATCTATATAGATATTTTTTGAAAACCTGTCATTTAAATCTTTTTCTAACATGCTGTACATTTTCCTGCTTTTTGCAAGCCTGTAATCTAAAAAACCAAAGTCAACAGGTTTTTTTATTTTATAAACATAATCATCTGCTATAACAGCATAAGAAATATGTGTTTCTTTAACTATCTGTGCTCCTGTAATATTTTTAACAATTAAAACTGATGCTGGATAATCTTGATTGCTCATAACATAAACCCTTTTTATTAATTATTTTATACACATTCTTAAATAATATATGCCTGTATTATTGTCAAGAAAACTATCTAATTCGCTGGCGTTACTTATAACTGCATTAGAACGCTGCCTGGAAGCAGATGATATATCTTTATCTACATTTACCTGTTTATTATTGCTGCTTTCAACATTACTTTTAATATCAAGCTGATTACTTATGCTTATTTCAATAGTTTTAGAAAGTTCAGACATTGCATTCATTTTTGCAATTTTCTTTTGCAATGAAAAATTACTGTTTTTAGGAGCAGACCCTGTGGCACAGTATGTGTAATCCGGCATATCTGGAGATAAAATCCAGGCAGGTAAATTTTCTGCATAAGCTGACTTTAATAAAAATAAAAATATTATATATAAAAAAGTAAAGAATTTAATAATCTTCATATTACCCCCTGTATATACATATAACATTTTTAAAATTATTCTGCAATCATATAAACATACATTTCTTTAGTTACAGGATTCACCCATACTTCTTTAATATATGCTTTAATATTTTGTTTTGTTTGATAGCTTGAAATATTTTCTGTAGTAGTATCAGGCAGTTTAGTTTGATTTGAAGATTTAGATGTTACAAGCATAACAGAATTAACAAGTACACCTTTCTGCCTTGCTATATCTTCTAATGCTCTTTGGGTGGCAAGTTCTTTCTGCCCTGTTATTCCATGAATATGTGCAGCGCAGTATCCAACACCGCCAATAACACCATTTTTTGAAGGATTAATTACCCATTCAGGCAGTGTATATGCAGAAGTATTATTTCCTGCCTGCGTTATGGCACAGCCTGAAAAAGAAAATAAATTAATACATAAAAAAATAATGAAAAAGGCGGATAAAATCCGCCTGTAAATTTTAATAACCATCTAACTCGTTATTTGGAGTATTCATTACTTTTTCAATTTGCTCATCCATTTCTTTTAAAGCATTTTTAGCTTGAATTTGCTGCCAAATAGCCTGTTCATTACGATAGCTTGAAGTAATTTGAGCTTTAATATCTTTTTCCATAGAAGGTGCATCTGCAACTACAAGAATAAATAATTCATTACATTCTGAAGATATCCATGTTTCTTTTGCTTTTGAACCTGTTAATGTTTGGTTAGCTAATTGACGAGATACGTTAGCAGATACTTTATCAACAGTCTGGTCATCGCCTATTCCAGTAGTTTGAGTGAAATTTTTAACCATGTTGCTTACTTTTAACTGCAGCATACGAGCAATTTCATCTCTGCCATTTGCTAATGCTTCAGTTCTTGCAAATTGAAGACCTGCATTACCTATTTGAGCACTTCCAACAGCAGAAATACCACCTTCTGCTCCACCCATAATTACCCATGATGGTGCATCTTTGTAGCATTTGTTAAACTGTGCACCAGTAACTGCCTGCTGTTTAGATGAACAACCAGCAACAGCAAATGCTGAAATAACCAAAACAATTAATAAGAATTTTTTCATATAATTCCTCCTTATACTTAAATATAACTACTTTTATTGTTATATTCAATAATTATTTTCTTATAATCAGTTCGTTATCACTTAATTTAATAACTTTATATTTATTATCTCTTTCTAAAAATACGCCTAAATAATATGATTTATCAGGATAATCTACTATTACAGATTTATCATCCTGCTCTTTTACCTGCAATACAAAAGGAATATTTTTTAAATCATCTTTTAACATATTTATATCATCAATAGCAGAATAGCCGCCAGATAAAACTATTCGTATTGATTTATAATTATTTCCAAGCACTGTTTCAGACACCTGAGAAACAAGCTTTACAGCAGTATTATTTGCCATACTTTTATATATATTTAAAGCTGCGGCATTTAATGTCGCCCCTTGAGACCTGCCTGAAAAAAAGCCACTTTTTAATATCTTTATATTATTATTCTTGGCAGATATTAGTTTATAGTTAAGGTCTCCTGATATTAATTTAAAAGACACTCTGCCATAACCAACATTATTTCCCATATCTGTTATAGACAATTTACCAAGTAAAATGTTCCGGCAGTCTGCATTTTTTACAATATTTTTTATATTACTATATGCAGGGTTTGCAAACACTTTATTATAATCAGTGTTTTTTATCTTACTATAATCTACCATTTTAATAGTAAACCCTTTTTCATTAAGCTGCTCTATTATTGCTGCGCTTAATGCCTGGTCAAAATATAAAGTATTATCACCTGGCAGTTCACCTGCAATCATTACGCATATTGATGTATCACTTGAAAGACCATCTATTAAGCTTTCTGCCTTTTCTGGTATAATATTGGCTTTTATTTTTACAATATATTTATTATCGTTTACTTTTTCATTAATAATAGTAAAAGATTTTATTGTTGCAGAAAGCTCTGTCTTAACTGCTTCATCTGCAAGTTCTGAGTTATTTATAATAGTATCAATCTTAATCTTTGCAGGGCTGACAGATTCTATTGCTGCCCATTTTGCACGTGATAAAGCAATTGTTTTAGCTGATGCTGTATCATCATTAACAATTACAGCTTCACCCTCTGCTTCTATTTCAACAGCAAAAACAGTGCCAGCAAACATAATAAAGCATAATAAAAATAAAACTCTCATATTTTACTCACTTTGCTTTGGAAGTTCAAGCCCTAATTCTTTCATAACAATCTGTAAATCGCTCCAGGCTTCCTTTTTTTTAGATGGATTTCTTAAAAGATAAGCTGGGTGAAATGTTGGCAGTACTTTATAGCCATAAAAATCCTGCCACTGACCGCGAAGTTTACTTATTCCAAGCTTAACTTTACCTTCCGGCTGTAAAAGGAAGTTAAGTGAAATAGAGCCAAGGCACACAATTATTTTAGGATTAATAATCTGTATCTGACTTCTTAAATAACCAATACAAGCCTGCGCCTCCTCCATTAAAGGGTCTCTATTTGACGGCGGCCTGCATTTAACAATATTTGCAATATAAACAGTTTCTCTAGAAAGCCCCATAGCATTAATCATTTTAGTAAGCAGCTGACCACTTCTGCCAACAAAAGGAAGTCCTTGAGCATCTTCATCTGCCCCTGGTCCTTCCCCTATAAACATTAATTCCGCATTTGCATTACCGCTGCCAAAAACTATATTTGTTCTTGTTGCTGCAAGACCGCATTTATCGCAGTCAGCAAAACTTGCCCGTAATCTATCAAGCTGCTCCTGCTTTGGTAAATTATTATCTATTGAATTATATAACATATTGCTTTCTTCTTTCTTACTTTTATCAACCATAATATCATCTAACCCTAATAAAACAGATTTTGGGTTATTAAAAAATGAACTCATATATACCACCATAAAGTTACTGATGTTATTATATACGATTACTTATGATTTAACAATATAAAATATAACTTACAATAATCTTTAATATTCATAAATATATTACTAAATATTTTAACTTTAATTATACATCTCTCACAATAAGGGTATGAAAACATATAAAAATACAATACTGCCTATTCCTAAAAGCATTAAAATAAAGGATAATACTCTTGATAATTTTTCTGCTGTAAACTTTTCTTTATCTTTATTTCTAATGTTTTTTATAAATGACTTCAATAAATCATATATTACATAAAAGAAAAATGGAAACCCTATCAATGAAGCCAAATATACTGGAAATAATAACTGAATTTTACCAATAATATTATTAACTGTAAGAATAGTAATTATCAAAGGTAAAATAGCAAATAAACTTAGTATAATTAAAAAATAAGTAGATTTATCTATATATTTCATATAATTCTTTCTATACCACTTATAAATATAAATAAAAATTATATTTGGAGAAAATATTAACATATTACCTAACAAATCAGAAAAATTAAAAATTACTGTTACATTATCAGAATATAATGATGATACTGTATCAATAAAATAAAATAGGAAGAAGCATAAATAAACAAAAAATACAACTTTAAAAAACTCTTTTAAGCTATCTTTATTAAATACCATATTTTCAATCTCTTAAATATATTTACTTATTACTAAAATCATCAATTACTGGCTCTGGAAATAAAGTATTTATATCCATATTATAACCCTGCGGCAGCTCTTTGATTTTCTTTAATATAATTATAGTTTTAGTTTTGCCAAAAATGCCATTATAAGTGATAGTATTTTCAAGTGTTTTATCAGGCAGTAATTCAAATATATATTCTGCATCTTTATCAGTTATATTATCAAATAAATCTATTATAGTAAACCCTTTGACTGAATATTCATTATTATTAAGCCCTGTATCAGAAATTGATGTTACAGGCATAGGATTAAAATCTATATAGTTATACTGCATTCCTTTTAATGCACTAAAGTTTGATGAATTATTAATTGAATTTTTTAAATATTCATTAGTCATTTGAAGTTTATAATCAATATGTATATAAGCCATAGCATCATCAAGATTAACCTTTGCATAACCATTCATTTCAACATTATTAATACTCTGGATACAGTTTACATCTTCATACCCTGCATATTCTTCCACTTTATTACAATCACTTGATAATGGTATTACTCCTGCACCGTCATTATAATAAAATATAACTTTATAATACCCTAGTGCAGAAAATGGATTATTTAAATCAATCTGCTCAATAAATTCTTCATTCCCATTATTACCTGATATAATATTTGAATTTAATACCTGCATCATTTTATCTTCATCAGCACAGCCGTATAATAAAAATATATGCAGAAATACTGCAAATACATATAAAAATTTTTGTATCATTGGTTTTACCTATCATAATTTATTATGCCATTTAATTATAAAGAAATTTTTTATTATTATCAATTAAAAAGATTAATTTTATCATCTTTTCAATATACTTGTTTAAAAAAATAATTTATATGAATAGATTAATGAATTGATTAGATTATAATAACAGGATAAAAAAAGACTGGTAAAGGCTTACTTTACCAGTCAAAGCATAAATTATGATAGGAAAAAGCTTAATGCTTTGCCCAATGTAAGAGTAATATATCACATTATTTTAGTTTGTCAATAACTTTTTTATAATTTATACATTATATTTTTGTTTAAATTTTACAAACAAATTCACATATTTTATATTTTTTAAATCCATTTAACACAATTAATTATTTATTATAATATAGCTTGCATATATTATTGATAATAAATTCTAATAAAATGACTTATTTAATAACATTTTATTTTACTGCTTGTCAAAATAATTTATTAGTATTATAAGCTAATATGTTA
>DXAQ01000105.1 GCA_019116905.1 Candidatus Mucispirillum faecigallinarum
TTCAAAAGACTTAATTTTAACAGTTATAGCAAAACTTGGCGTAAACGGCGGTTTAGGTTATGCTTATGAATTTGCAGGCACTGCTGTTGATAAAATGAGTATGGAAGCCCGCATGACTATCTGCAATATGGCAATAGAAGGCGGCGCACGTGTTGGTTATATGAACCCAGATGAAACTACTTTTGAATACTTAAAAGGCAGACCTTATGCTCCAAAAGGTGCAGCATGGGATAAAGCAGTTGATTACTGGAAAAATACTGCCAGCGATAAAGATGCTCATTACGATGATATTATTAAATTTGATGTTTCAAAAATTACGCCTATGGTTACATGGGGCATTACTCCTGAAATGGCAATAGGTATTGATGAAAAAATACCTGAACCAAAAACTGATATAATGAAAGATGCATTAGAATATATGAAATTTAAAGCAGGCACACCTATAAAAGGCACAAAAATAGATGTAGCGTTTATAGGCAGCTGCACAAACGGCAGAATAGAAGATTTTAGAATTGCAGCAGAAATATTAAAAGGCAAAAAGGTTGCAAAAAATGTTAAAGCGCTTGCTGTCCCTGGCTCTGTAATAGTAAAAGAACAGGCAGAAAAAGAAGGGCTTGATGTTATATTTAAAGAGGCAGGCTTTGAATGGAGAGAGCCAGGCTGCTCAATGTGCCTTGCAATGAACCCAGATAAACTTGTGGGCGACCAAATATCTGCATCTACTTCTAACAGAAACTTTAAAGGCAGGCAGGGGTCTGCAACAGGCAGAACAATGCTTTTAAGCCCTGCAATGGTGGCTGCTGCTGCAGTTGAAGGCGCTGTTACAGATGTTAGAGATATGATATAAGGGGTATAAAAATGACTGGAAATATTAAAGAAATAAAAGGCAAAGCAATGCCTATGGTTGGCGATGATATAGATACTGACAGGATTATACCTGCCAGATTTTTACGCTGTGTTACATTTGATGGGCTTGGTGAGCAGGCTTTTAGAGATGAAAGGTTTGATGAAAAAGGCAACCCTACTAACCACCCTATGAATAATGAAGCATATAAAGGTGCAAAAATTATAATAAGCGGTAACAACTTTGGCTGTGGTTCATCAAGGGAGCATGCTCCACAGGCAATAAAAAGAGCTGGTTATGAGGCAGTTATTGCTGAAAGCTTTGCAGAAATCTTTTACGGTAACTCATCTGTTTTAGGGCTTGTATGCATTACTTTACCAAAGGCAGAAATTGCAGAACTGGCAGAATATATTGAAAAAAATCCTAATACAGAAGTTGTAATAGATATTGAAAAAGCTGAAATAAAAGCAGGAGATAAAACTTATAAAGCAGGTATTAAAGAGGCGCTGCAAAAAAGTCTGCTTGACGGCACTTATGATACAATATATGAACTTCTAAAAAATAAAGATAAAGTAGAAGAAATGGATAAAAATCTTCCGCCAAAATGCTTTAATTAGTATATACATAAATAGAGGGGCTTTTTAAGCCCCTTGTTTTATACCAATATGTTACGTCTTTCATAGTGCAGTATTGAATATGTTTTAATATACACCTTAATCTGCAAGCTTTTCTTTTAAAGTTGCACACATTATATTATCATTATCATAAAACTTATACCAGTATTATCTTTTGCAGCACAAACAATATCATTAATAATAACATATCCTTTTATATTGCTGTCTTCAAGAAAAGCAAATGCTTCATCACCTGATTTATCTTTAATTATATTTATACATTCAGTCTGCCTGTTTGTAGTTAAATATTTAGTATTACTGCATGCATCTGAAAGCATAGTATTCTGATTTGCAGCCATATTTTTTAAATATTCCTGCGCACCTGCATCATTTATAAAAATCTGCTCTGCTTTACTTAAATATGCATTATCCACTGCAAAAAGGTCTGCATATATTTTTGATAAATATACACTTCTTGTTATCCTTACCATTCTATATTTTAATAATTTGCCCATATTTTTATATATATTTTCGTTTGGGTTAGAAAAAAGTAATATATTCTCCCATACTTCATTATCATTATTATTTCTATTCTGAGTTAAAAGTGCATAATCTATTATTGAATGAAACCAATCTTTAAAGATACTATCCATTACTGATTTATCTTCTTCATTGATATTATATTTAGTTGTTATATTTCTAGCTAATGGCAAGGCAGTTTGTAAATTATAGCTATTTATTTCTTCAATCATTTTATCTGACATAGTATAATTTTTTAGAAAATCACCTGCATTAATGCCAGATTTATATAAATTATATATCTGGTCTGTATAAAGTTTAACTGCAAAAATATATGCTGCTGCAATTTCTTTACTATCTGGCTTTCTTAAATTATTAATATATAATATTAAATCTCTTTTAGCACAATGCCTGATAATTTCATACATATCTTTATCGTATTTTTTTAACCTGGTAACTTCATAAACACTTTGCACAGCCTTATCTACCAGCCTGCCCAGCACAATACCATCCATAAATATTGTTGATTCAATTTTACCGCCGTTTGCTCTTACTTCTGCTGCCTGTTTAGTAACATTATCTATAAAAGGGCGCATTTCATCTATATAGTCTGCAATTTCATCTATATTAGTTTTACCTTTATAGCCAAGCTTTTCTTTTAAAGTTTCACACATTATATTATCATTATCATAAAACTTATAGCCAAAATCATCTTTTGTGGCACAAAGCTTATCGTTAATCATTACATAGCCTGCAATATTTTCATCTTCTAAATATGAAAAGGCATCATCTTTTGTTGCTGCATTTTTTATAAAATCAACACATTTATTTAATGTATCTTCAAATAAATATTCTGGGTTTGTGCAGCCGCTTACAAAAAGAGTGCTTTCCTCATAAAATTCTTCAGGGTATTCCTGCTCCATTTGCTCTATATTTGATAAACCTGAAATATATTTATCATCAAGCATCATAAACTGCATATATATTTTGGCAAGATATACGTTTTTTAAGGCTTTGACTGATTTATATTTATAAAGATTATTTAAATAATTCTGCTGATAGTCATCAATTATATATTTATTTCTAAATATCTCCCACTGAGAAAACTGGTCTATATTATCATAAAGACCAGAATTTATGCTGTATAACACATAACTTTTACCTGCATTATTCATAAGCATATTTTTTGTTTTATTATCATTTTCAGAAAAATTTAATGTATCAGTTACTTTTTGCGCCTTACCTAAAAAAGTTAACTGTCTTCTATATTCCTGCATACCCTGTTCGTTATTATAATATGGCTCTTTATACGCGCTTAAATAATCTTTTACATTGATATTTTCATCATAAAGGCTTGCAAGTGGAGTAAAAAATAAATCTACATGATAAAATAAAGACTTTGCAATACCTTCATCTGTCAAATTATTATACTGCTCAGGTGTCATAACAGAAAGTATTGAAAGTAAATCCATTTTAATGCTGTAGCGAAATGTGATATATTCTGCATAATCATAATCTTTAATCATATTGATATCTGCAATATTATCTATTATCTGCTCTGATAATGAATCTATCATTAAAAGCTGATTTTTATACTTTTCATATATTTTTTCATCATTTTGGAAATTTTTTAATGATACTTCATCTATTAAAGGTTTTAGCTGTTTAATTAATGCAGCAGTATTTTCTATTTCTTCTGCTGAAGTTATATTATCTGATTTTGTTATATTATCTGCACTTATACTAACTTTTTCTTTACTTTGATTTAAAACAAATATTACACCTGATATTATTATTAAGGCACTAAGCATAACTAATACATATTTCATAAACTAAACCTTTTTGTAAATATTTATATAGTAATATAGTATAAATAATTTATAAAATATGTCAAAAAGTTTTTTAAATATAAAAGTATGCTGCGACACCTAATGACGAAACCATTAAATATAATCATTTTAAACATTTATGCAATTTTTATGCTTGACATTCCCCCCCCCGTGATAAAATGGGTAAAAAATTTAAAAAAGGAGCTTACTATGCAAAAGAAAAAATTTATAATAACATTACTTTTTGCAATTTTATCAATTTTTATGATTACTGCCTGCAGTGACAGCGGTAATGAAAGTAATAGTGGCGGAAATAATGGCGGCGGTGGCACTTATATTCCACAAACAGGATATATAGATTTCTATCCTATTCAAGAAAAAAAATGGAGCGTTGGTCCATTTACTTTTAACATAAAAACTAACAACAAATTATATGTTGATGGTGAAGAGATAACTCAATTTACTAGTCCTTTTAATACTTTTTTAGGTCAAAAATATGATGAGCGACAGGAAAATTCGTATTATTCTTTATTTGCTTTAACAGAAGATGGTTTATACAGTTGGGGTAATAATGAATATGCACAATTAGGCGTTGGTGATACAGATAACAGAAGTATGCCTGAAAAAATATTAGATGAAAAAGTCAAAGAAATTCTTCAAGTTAATACAGGTTTATTACAAGAATCGTTTATGGAAACAAGAGATCAAACTGAACCTACTTTTTTTGCATTAACCGAAACAGGTAATTTATATGTATGGGGCTATAAATATAGAAGAATTTTTCCATCTGATACTACAATCTATATTACATCACCTAAAAAAATCAATATTGATAATAAAAAAATCAAAGAAATTCAAATAAAAACTATTAGCGAAGTATATACTAGCAGTAATTTAACAGATACTATAAATTATCATTTTATTTTATATATGATAACAGAAGATAACAAACTTTACAGCTGGGGATATAATGATAACGGCGAACTTGGTATTGGTAATAATAATAACTATCAAACATCACCTGTACAAATTCCATTAAATGGTAATGTAAAAGAGCTTATTATAGATAATACAACTTCTCGTCATTTGAATGCATATATTATAACTGAAGACAATAAGCTTTATGGATGGGGATATAATAATAATGGTGAACTTGGTATTGGTAATAATAATAATCAAACAATACCTGTAGAAATTTCATTAAATGGTAATATAAATGAACTTATAATAGATAATAGTTTAAGATATGCACTTATGACAGATAACTCTATTTATAAATGGGGTGGTTCTATTGGAAACACACCTGTTGCAGGTACAAAATTACCAAATAATATAAAGCAAAAAGAAAAAGATTATTTTATTTTAGAAGATAATACTCTATGGGATTATAGAAATGAACGTTCCATTGGAACTATAAAAGAAATTAATGAAGAATACATTCTCATGGAAAGTGGAGAATTATATAAGCTTAATTTAGAAAAGATTGAATTTCCTGAAAATACTTCTGGAGTTAAATCATTACAAATTTACAATTACGAGTATAATTATGAGCCAGAGCCAGACCCATACTATAACAGTTATTATGCGGTTATGAATGATGGTACACTATATGTTTGGGGTTCTAACGAATATGGTCTGCTTGGCGTAGGCGATGATTATAGGATATACACACCTGCAAAAGTAGATGGCATTACAGGCAATGTTAAAGAATTAATATTTAACAAATATAGCGTCTATGCATTAACAGAAGATGGTGCTCTTTATGCCTGGGGCAGTAATAGATATGGTCAGTTGGGGGTTGGAAGTGAAAATGAAACTTTAAAAACGCCTAATAAAGTAAATTTACCTGGCAATATTAAAGAACTAATAACTGCTTCATCAGTTTATGATAATTTACCAGTTTATGCGTTAATGGAAGATGGCTCACTATATGCTTGGGGATATAATTCCCATGGTGAGCTGGGGGTTGGAGATGAAAATAATAAAAATACACCTGCAAAAGTAAATGGCATTACAGGTAATATTACAAAATTGTATATTGATAGCAGTGATTCTACTTATGGTGCAGTTTATATTTTTACGGAAGATGGAGCAGTATATGCATCTGGTCATCTTGCAGGAACAGGTAGCATCACTACAAATATACCTACTAAACTAAATTTACCATCACAACCTAAAAAAATGTTTTTTAGAGGTTATGATGGAACTTTTGCTGTTATGGAAGATGATTCTATATATGTGTGGGGAAGTAGTTATAAATTTGGTTTGGGAGGTTCACAAGTAATACGAACACCTGCTAAACATATAATCTCTGGTAATATAAAAGAATTTATCGATTATTTAGGTGATACAAGCTCTACTATATACGTTATTATGGAAGATGATACCATTTATGGATGGGGTGATAATGAAGATGGACAACTAGGACTTGGAGATAATATCAAATCTTCATGGTATCCAGTTTTAATTAAAATTACTAATAATACATACTAAGGGAGAAACATTATGAACAAACCAAACTTATTTGAAATAGGCACAAAGGAACTTGCTCAAGATGCATTTTTAACATGGCTTATCTCCTATGCCGATAATCAATATATAGAACATAAAGAATTAAATACTTTAGCAAAAGATTTTATTAAAATGATGGTTGGCAATAATAACTTAAATATAGAAAAGGTATATTGCTGGAGACAGTGGGAAAAAATAGATATATCTGTTACAGTTAATGATAAATACTTTATAATCATTGAAGATAAAACTGGAACAAACCAGCATGGAAATCAGTTATCAAATTATAAAGTAAAAGCACAAGACCACTGTAATGAAAATAATTTAGAGCTTGTATGTGTATTTCTTAAAACAAGAGATGACAGCACATATACAATCAACTCTGTAGAAAAAGAAGGATATAAATATATATCAAGAAATGATTTGTTATCACTTTTTGAAAAACACAGTCATATAAAAAATGATATACTGCTGGATTATATTGAACGCCTAAAAAATATAGAAGCAAAAACAAATTCATATAAAACTGATTTGCTCTCTATTAAAGATAGTTATGATGCATGCTGTGGATTTTATAAAGAATTAGAAAAACGGATATCTAAGCGTTTAAAAGATAAATCTATGGAAAATGCCTTGTGTAACTGGGAGCAGGTAAATAACCCTGGTGGAATGTTTTTAGGTTTTTGGTTTTATCCTGCAAACTATCATAAATCTAACATGTATTTTCAAATAGAAAATTATTTTGAAAAAAGAAATAATATCAGGGTACTCATTAAAACAGAATCAAAAGATAGAAATGAAATAAATAAAATGCTTGAAACTGCATATAAAATTGGTAAAAAATATAATATTGATATTGAAAAAGTAAGCAGATTAAAAATACATACATGGACACCTATTGCTTACATTAAAAATGATATATTCAGTGGCACATACGAAGAATGTTTAAATAATATAGAACATATTCTAGATATGTTTGATGATTTTAGTGTATAAAATACAAGGTGTTAGTGGGTTTTTCTGCTTAATCACAGTTTTATAAAGATAAGATTCTTCGCCTTACTTCGCAGGCTCTGGATGGCATTGTTTTTTGTTATCAACACTTTACGTCACTCAGAGCAAAGCGAAAGCGAGCGTTTTTTGCGAGGACTGCCAACTTCCCGACCGAATAGGGAGGAATCAGAAGTTGCACAGGCTGTGAGCGAAGAGTCTTATACTATTATAACTTGAAAAATTTTTTACACAAATGTTTCTGGCTCTTTTCTTGCGCCGTATTTTTTCTTGAAAGGTATTTCTGAAAGAAAATGCAGTATTTTATTTAAATGCCTTGCATCCTGCGGGCATATTGCAGCGCATCCCATACATGTTATACACTTTGTTTTATCTGTTTTTCGTGGGTTTTCTGCCAAAATTGCATTTACCGGGCAGTTTTGCACGCAGGCACCGCATGCAGTGCATTTGCTGTCCCCTGTAGGTTTCAGTGGTATGCCGTTATATTTTCTATATGGATAATCACCAGGCAGCTGTAACTGCTCTATATTTTTAATATCTTCTATATTTTTGATTTTTTCTTTTACTGCTGCTGCAAAATCTTTTATTTTTTCTTTATCTTTTTCATCAGGTCTGTTCACTGCTACTTCTGTCATTATAGAGTGGTTTGCAATAAAAGCAGCTGCACCAATAACTATAAAGCCTTTTTCTTTTGCTAAATTCTGCATTTCTAAAAGTGCATCTTCATAAGCTCTATTGCCATATACTGCTATTATTACAGCTGGTGTATTATCTGCTTTCATTTTATCAAGCTGTTTCACCATAATTTCAGGCACTCTGCCCCCATAAACAGGGTATGCAAATACTGCTAAATCATTTGATGAAAACTCAACCGATGTATCACGCTTTTTGTAGCTTGTAATATTATATTTTTCTGCATCATAGCCAAGATATGATACAAAATGGGAAACAATCTCCCCAGTTTTACGTGCAGGGCTGAAAAAAACAGACTTTGATTTTAATATTTCCATATTTTAATTTGCACCTTTTTTCTGTTTTACAGCATTATATACTGCATCAACTGCCCTGTCTATACCTAAGCTGGAGCTTTTTATATACATATCATATCTTGACGGGTCTCCCCACGTTCTGCCTGTATAATAATTATAGTGGTTGCTTCTTAAATGGTTAGTTTTAGTAATATAATCTGCTGCCTCATCTTCTGTCATATTAAACTCTTTTGCTACACGTTTTTTAGCAAAATCTTTATCTGCTGAAATAAATATATTAAAACAGTTATCACAGTCATCAAGGACAGCATCGGCACAGCGCCCAACAATTACACAGTTGCCTTTTGATGCTGCATCTTTAATAATCTTACTTTGGGCAATAAAAAGCCTGTCATCATCTGATAAGTTTTCATCATTAAAAATATTATCCATAGATATATATCTAAGCAGTTTTTCTCCTGAAGTCATCTGCTGGTCTTTATTTTCCACAAACTCGCCAGGCAGTCCGCTTTTAACTACTGCATCCTTGATAAACTCTTTATCTATAAACTTCCAGCCTAATTTTTTAGCAAGTTTTTGACCGATTTCGCGTCCACCGCTGCCAAGCTCCCTGCCTATTGTAATAATATTGTAACCCTGAACTTTATCTTTATGTCTTTCACGCCTTTCACGCCTTTCTAAAAACCTTAAAATTAAAGGGCTTATTACCGGGTTTAATTTACCTATGGTAAAACCTACTAATATGGCAGAAATAAGTGTGCCTTCCCTTACGCCTACTATTTTATGGAGTAAAAGCCAGCCTGCAATTAAGCTAAAAGATACAAGTGTTACATCAAAAGCTATTTTTATCTGCCCGAAAGGACGTTTTAATACACGGGCAACTGTTATCATTAAGCCATCCCCTGCTAAATATAGAAGCTTTGGTGTTACTTCAAATATTATACCAATAGATACAAGAAGCGAACCTATTACAACATATAAAATCTGAACAGCGTAGTTAGGAGCTGTTACTGACTGAGTTAAATACATAGACGCATCTATAAAAAAACCAAAAACAAATCCAACTAATATCTGCGAATACTGAGCTTTTGGGAAATCTTTTTTAAGAATAAACACCTGAGCAATAATCATAGTAATGTGCATACCAACAGTTAACTGTCCCAGTGTCCAGTTAGTAAAATAATGGCATAACACGTAAGGCGGGCATGAAATAGGTGTAATACCAAGATTACTGCGGATAGCAAAAAATACCCACAGACATTAAAAATAACCCAAATATTGACACTATCAACCTTTCAAAAAACGAAACTTTATTCATGTAATCTCCTAAAATATGGCAAAAGAGAGTGTGGCTCGTTTTGTCAGAAAATTAAATATAATGATATTTGATGGATAAAAATATTTATCAAAAAAAAATATTTTTTGCAATATATAATTATATTACATAATTAATATTTTAAGGTTATGCTTATTATATATAATGAGGAAGTTCAGCAGGATATTTTGGCCATGCTCCACTTTGAGTGCATACAAAGGCTGAAATATTTACTGCCATGTGGTGAGCATCGTCCAAAGAATAACCTGTTAAAGTATAGTAAAGAAATGCTCCAGAAAAAGCATCTCCTGCCCCGATTGTATCGCTTACTCTTATATGCGGTGTTTTAAGTGTAGATACTTTATTTTCTGAATATATACTTGAACTAACACTGCCGTTTGTGTAAATAAGATATTTTAAACTGTATTTTTCCATAATCATACGGCACAAGTCATCATCAGGCATATCCATATCAAGCATGCTTTTTAATATTACTGCCTCATCACTGTTTATTTTAAATATATTGGCATAAGTCATAAGTTCTGTAATTAATTGTTTAGAATAATATTCTGCCCTTAAATTAATATCAAAAAGCCTGAGTGATGAAGGGTTTGAATGTTTTAATAAAGTTATAATAGTATTATGAGAAACCTCATGTCTGCTTGCAAGTGTGCCGTAACATATTGCATCTGCCTTTTTTACAAGGGTTAATGCATTATCAGTTAATGGTATATAATCCCATGCTGAATTTTCCACAAACTCATACTCTGGAATACCGTAAGATAATTTTACATGGACTATGCCGGTTGGATAATTAACTTTTTCTATTGCAGGGTGTAAGTTTGTTTCAGATATTGCTTCTAAAAGTTCATCACCAAGCCTGTCGTTTCCTACTGCGCTGACTGCGTAACCTTCTGCCCCAAGGCATGATGCGTGATATACTACATTGGCAGGTGCTCCACCTACTCTCTTTCCACCAGGCAGCCTGTCCCACAGCAGCTCGCCTATACCTACTATTAAAGGATGTTGACTCATTATAAGCTCCATATATATTACTGACTATTATAATCACATAAATATATTATATAGTCAATAAATTTACTGCCATGCAGTACATTTTTTAACGTGTTTACTAATCTTATCGTCTTTTTTATATATTTAATGAGTAAAAATATAGATTTTCCTGCATTATTATATTATAATATAAAATCAAATGGAGAATGTATGTTTATTGATATTTTAACTTTATATTTACAAATATTTTTTATTTTATCATTTGCCCTTTATGTTATATATGTTTTAGTCGTAGTGCCGCTTTATAAAAAACTGCCTTTAAATATTACAAAAACATATGATTCTGTAATGTTTGATTTTGCAATAATGATGATAATATTAATGGTATTTTATGCATTAAACCATTCCATTTTTCATATAAAACACACATTATTTATAAGTATTGAACTTATGATAACACTATCTTCCGGTGTGCTGCTTTCATGCATTATATCATATTTTGCAGTAAACAGTTTTAATATATCAAAAACTCTATCTTATATAGCTTATATTATTTTATTCTTATTTTTATTTCTGCTTTATATTGCAGTAGTTTTTAAGCCTTATGCATAGTTAAGGCGTTTTTAAAAGCCTGCACGTTTTCATCCATGGCAGCTTTTATTAATTCTTCCTTTTCCTTATCTTTTGCCATGGCAATATCCTGCTGGTAGCTTATCTGCTCCATTATGTATTCTACAAGCTCTTTATTATTTTCATCTGCCATGTCTCTGCATATCTGGTTTAATGATGAAAGCAGAGATATTTCTGTTTCAAACTTTTTGTTTTGGAAAAAAAGATATGTAATAAGCTTCATTACATATATATAAATGTGGCTGTAAGGCAGCATATTATATATATCTTCTTTCGATATATTATTATCTGAAAGTTTTATAAGAGCCTCATCATATTCATAAGGCATATCAAGTTCTTTCCATTTTGATTCAAGCTCATTAAGCCCGTTAAGTATTTCTTCATCAGTATTATATTCTTTTGATAAAAGCTTTTCTAAATCTGGTATAATAGTTTCATTAATTATGCTTTCTATTTTTTCATCTTTAATATTTTGTGCCATAAATACCCTCTTTTAAAAAATAATAAAGGATTGCAGTGGAAAGTCAATAGATATTTTAAATAAATATATATTTTTAACACATTATGAAAAATATTTTTTTGTTTATGTATTTTTTAAAATACCTTAAATAAAAAATGCAGGACGAATGTCCTGCATTTTTTGTTTTGAGCATTGTATTTCTATTAATGAGTTTAATAGTCTAATTTAATAATAATATCCACAGCCGCCAAATGTAATAAATTATTCCTAAAACTAGATTTTGATAGATTCTGTTTTTTTAATAATTGTTACTTTACCTGCTTCAAATTTTACTTCTACAGAGCCATAAAAACCTTGTTCCATAGTTTCTCTCATAATTTCATAAAGTTTAGTAAGTTGTGATTTTCCGCCAATTTGTTGTTCGTTTTTGCTGTTAAGGTTTAATGCAGCCATGATGCTCCTCCTCAAATGTTTTGTTCGTTGCATTTATTTTTATTTTTTTGTTTTTCCTAAGCCTGTAAAAGTGATAAAGCTATTGCAGGTATTTGGTTAGCCTGTGCAAGAATAGCAATATTTGCCTGATATGCTACCTGCGCAGTAGTCATCGCTGTTGTTTCTTTTGCAATATCTGTATCTCTTATTCTTGATTCGCTTGAAGTTGTATTTTCTTCTGCTATTGCAAGAGTATTAATTGTGCTGTTTAATCTATTAACATGTGCACCAATTTTTGACCTTGCAGAAACAACTTTTGATAAAGCGTTATCTACTTCAGTAATTGCTCTTTGAGCATCTTCCTGAGTATTAATATTAGTGTTGCCTATACCTAATGCTGCAGTATTTAATGAAGGCAGGGAAACATCTAATTTTTCGCCTTTTTCTGTTCCTAATTGTATTTCTGTTCTTGCATCTACTATATGCAGGTTTAAATTTTGATTTTCAAGCCTTGTACTTGGAGTAAAATCAATTTTACCAGTTCCTTCGTTATAATAAGCATCTACACCAGTTCTTGTATCAACTATTAAGTCTACACCAGAGATAACATCTGTTACTCTTGAATTACTTGTTACCCTTTCGCCTACTAATACGCCAGTTAAGTTATCTTTTGCTGTAATAGTTTGTATATTCTGGCTTGACTGTTGAACCACTTCTAAACCAAGTGCATCCATTAATTTTTGGCTGCCTATAAATGAAAGCTCACCGTCTTTACCTGTTAATGCAGATTGAAGTATCATTGTACCTGGAACTACACCAAAACCTACACCTTCAGTTTGGTTAAAAGAAATAAGTTTTTTATCTACTTCTGTTAAACCGCTGCCCATATTTAAATCTTTTGTTACTGCCTCAGTAATTTTATCTACTACATCCTGCAGAGTGTCATCGCCTTCTAAATAAATTGTAGTTTTAGTGTTGTTGCCATATATGCTTAATTCTTGAGTAGAAGCAAAAAGCTCTACACCATTTTCATCTACAAAGTTTGCAAGCTCTGAAAGTTTAGTTGTAGATGTTGCAGCCTGGCCGCCTTTTCTTACATCTATTGTTGCTGTGCCTGATAAAGTCTGCCCGTTTGTAGTTGCACCAGTATTTTCCTGAAATCCTACTGTGATTTCTCCTAACTGATATGAACCAGTTTTGCTGTCTAATGAAACCATATAAACTGTTACATCATTATATTCAGTAATACCGTTTTGGTTATCTGCCTGAGTTAATGAGTTTGGCTGAGTATATATAATTTCTGGACCTTTTACTCCACCCTGGCTGATTTGGATTGAACCGCCGCCATTTGAAAGTAAATCCTGATTATTATTTACACCTTTTGAATCTGTAACAGTAAACATAAATTTATCGCCACTGCTTACTGTATCAGAACCTGCTACCATAGGTATTTCAAACTCTAAATTTAAACCGTTAGAGTTATATGTTCCTGATAATGTGCCATTATCTGTTTCAAAATCTACCCATTGACCTTCATCGCCAGTTTCTGCTGATATAAATTTTACTCTGTAAGATGCACCATCTTTTGCATCAGAATTATTTTCAGTAAATTCTACTAAAAAATAACCACTTTCATTAGTAGTAACAGCAGTAACAGCTCCAAAAGCCATGTTAGAGCCTTCCTGTTGATAGCTGTTTACAAAAGTCATTGATGATGACATTGCAGCACCAGTTAAACCGCCGTCTGTTGGATTTTTAACTGTTACAGTGTAAGCAGCTGTTGCAGTATCAGCAATACCATCAGGGTTGCTTACTTTTGCTATATTTGTAGAGCCTTGATTATTAACATAAGCACCAAGTTCGCCTTCTCTTAATGTAAATATTTGTGTAGACTGAACTTGATTTTGACCAGGTTTAACATCAAATGATATATCATAGTTGCCGTCTTCCACTGTGCCGTTAATTACTGCACTTATTTTATCTGTGCCGCTGTTCCATGCACCGCTTGATTCGCCGTTAATAAGTTTTTTAGTATTAAACTCAGTTGATTCAGAAATTCTGTCTATTTCTGCTTTTAACTGGTCAATTTCTTTTTGGATTTCTAATCTGTCATTTGCAGAATATATACCATTTGCACCTTCTACAGCTAATTCTCTCATTCTTTGGAGCATACTTGTAATTTCATTAGTTGCACCCTCTGCTGTTTGAAGGTAAGATATACCGTCCTGAGCATTTTGAGATGAAGTTTGAAGACCTAAAATGAACCCTCTCATTTTTTCAGATATTGACATACGAGATGGGTCGTCCATAAATGTATTTATACGTAAGCCAGATGAAAGTTTATTTATAGAACTGCTTAAATCGCTTGTGTTTCTACCTGCAGCAACTAAGCTTGATAAAGAAAACAAATTTGTGTTTGAAATCATACCTGTTGACATCTTGTCCTCCCTGACTTATTCAATAGAGTCCCAACCTTGTATGGTCTATATATCGTAAAATCTTTTAATAACTTTAATAAAAATTTTAGTTTTTCTAATCTTTTTTTTACCAGCTTCCTGCTGATATTTTATTTATCGGTTAATCATTAGAATACTTTAGTAAAATATTTGACTTATTTTAAAAAAAATTTATACTTATTATATGGAGCAGATTTATGAAAAAAATACTTATGTTATTTTTCCTGATTATTCCTGTTAATATATATGCAGAAAATACCTCTCTTGATACTGCAGTATATGAAGTTATGCGCATAGGTTTTATGCTGCCCCCTGCTGATTTAAAATGGAATGATACTTCTGCTAATTCTAACTATACAGATATTAAAGCAAAGGTTAGAAAACAGCTGCAGGACGCCTTAATACTTAATAAAAAATATCCAGATATTCCTAATAACCAAAAAAATAATCTGCTGTTCAGGCAAAAACATCTTACATTAGAATTAGAAGATAATATAAATAATAATAAGTTAAATCCAATAGAAATAAAGCTTTACAGGCTTTTTTTAAATATTTCCCTGCTTTCAGTTAATGAATATAATAATAAAATAAGTAATATAGCAGACTTTAACGAAAGTGATTTTTATATTGCTTTACGAAGCCGTATTTTAATAAGCTACATCTTATATAATATTAACTATATGCCGGAAGAACAAAAAATTATTCTAGAATATACTAAAATGTATCTTGAAAAATATAAACCTTATTTGCAGAACGATTTTAAATTTAAAATAGTTAAATACGATTATTATACTGCTTATAAAAACGCATTAGATAATTTAACAAAGGCAGTAAATGAAAGATATAATCTAACTGAAACAATTAATCTTAACAATATAAAAGACAGTAAAGGCAGTGCATTAAAAGGCTTATGGTCAAGTATAGAGTTTGATAAGGCAGGAAACCCATTAATTACAACATATTACAGCCTTTTATTTGGCGGATATACTGGCTACCATTATTATAATTTTTCAGCATACCAAAATTTTATTGAAACTTTTTATATTAGTAATAATAAACGAATTAACCTTATACTTTATCCAAAATCTGCTTATGTTAAAAATGATATAATATATGCATCATTATCAGATGACCCCATAAATTATAAACTGCCACTTGATAAGCCGCTTTATATTCAGGCAAGGTTTAAAGATAAATCATTAATTGAGTTTACTGATTCTTATTATGACGGAGTTGCTTTGTATGTGGATAATATTAATAAATATATTACAGATTACTCTTTAACCCTTGTAAAAGATTCTAAAATCAGTATGGATAATTTAAAAGCTAATTTTAAAAATTTTATTTATAAATATGATAAAAAAGCAGACGTTTTATATGCAGGAAAATTTATTATTAATAATAAACCATTTCATATACTTATTTCATACCATAATTATGCCAGTGGATATAACGGCATAAATAATAAATGGAAAAATATGGTGATTACATTCTGGGAAGATATGGTAAATTATGCTTTATTAAAAGATTATACATATCTTGATAACGGCGGAATTTTTGAAAAGTGCAGCTCGCAAAACAATATGGTTTTATGCAGCATATTATATAATGATACAAAAAATTTATTTGGAAAAAATGAATATACATATATATTAGATAATAACAGCTTTTATCTATATTCATATAAAAATACTACTGGTATAAATGATAAAGGTGTATCATGCACATATTATTTATATAACAACAAAGAAAAAATAAGTATGGATAAACTTTCTCTTAATTTTTATAAAAATCTAAGAGATAAAGTATACAGCAGTAAAAAATGCGGCAAAATTATAGGTATAGAGTAAAAATTGCTCTATTTATCTGCCTTATTAAGTGTAAACTCCCCTAAATCTGATTTATAGCGTACACTTTCTATCTGGCTGCTTTCAGGCATATCATCAACAGTTATTATCATTTCTATTCTGCATTTTACATTTGGGTTTACTACTATATTTTTTGTAGATGTATCATATATGCATCCACTTGCTTTAATTTTACTTGCACTGTAATTTGTGTAATATGTTTTATCATTAATATAAAGCAGACCTGCAAGCCCTCCAGCCCTTATAAGCATACGCTTATCTGGATTAATTTTATAAGTTAATAAATTTTTGCTGATATTATATTTTATTTCTGCCTTTTCATTTATTCCTTTATATATTATATCTGCTTCGGCTTTTTTCCTTTGTTTTTTTACTTCGGCTTTTTTTACAGGCTTTTCTTCCGTATTTTTTACAGGCTTTTCAACTACCCTGCTTTCCTCATAGTGAATTGTGCTGCTTTTTGCTGCGGTTACTGTGCAGCCTCCTGATAAAATTAATGCTGCTGATAATACTAATAAATACTTTTTCATATACTACTTCCTATATCTCCCATATTGATACTGCTGATGCATACTCATTAATTTCCTTATACATATCAACCATACATATTAATGCTCCATACCCTGTTTCCTTATGCAGCACTGCTTTTTGAAATGATGATACATATTCATTTTTTATATCTGATGTATTTCTTATATTTACAGGATAAAAACAGTTATCATCTTCAATTAATAAATCAATCTTTACTTTGCTGTTATCTCTGTAATAATAAAAGTCTGCTTTTTTGCCATTGTGCCTGTAACTTTTTAAAAGCTCCATAATAACAAAAGTTTCAAAAAATCTGCTGTTTAGACTGCTTTTTTCAAGCTCATCTGCACTATTTATTGATAAAAGCCAGGCAGCAAGCCCAGTATCTGTCATATATATTTTTGGTGCTTTTATGTAGCGCTTTGTGTTTTCTGTAAAATATGGCTGTAAAAGATAAATAATACCTGCCTGTTCTAATATATATACCCAGCTTTTAACAGTGTTTGGGGCTACATTTAATTTTTCCGCCATCTCTGTAATATTTAACTCCATACCCGTACAGCCTGCTGCAGCCTGTAAAAAACTTAAAAAAGCCACCTTGTTCACTATATTTATTTTATCATTTATATCTTTCTGTAAAATAGTTTCTATTTTACTGCTATAAAAACTATCCCACTCCTTATATCCGAATGTTTCATCATAATCAGGAAAAAAACCACGCCACATTAGATTATAAGTATGGTGCATACTTTTCTTGCTTATAATGCAGGGCGGACGCTTTGAAGGCACAAATGGTTTCTGTATATGCCCCATATTCGCAAGCTCATATATTGATAAACCCATAAGCTCTAAATATATACTGTTACCCTGCATATATTCTTTATATTCATTTATGCAGTCTAACTGCTGACTTGCAAGAAAGAAAACTTGTTTATTTTTTTCACCAGATATATATTTAAAAAGATAAGGTGCATAGTGTATATCTTCAATAATTAATGGCAGTTGATATTTGCTGAAAAATGTATCGCTGTGGTTATAGGCATAAAGCAAATCTTTCATATTGCTAAGGGATACTGACGGTATATGTTCATTATAAAACTGCACTGCTGATGACTTACCAACACCACGCATGCCTGTTATTATTACAGGTTGTTCTATTGTGCCAAGCTTTTTAAGGTATTCTACTACACTGCGCTTTATAAATCTCAAGATTTGCTCCAATATGAAATAATACTAAATTTTTATATAAATAATTATACTGCTGATTTTATAATTTATATAATTTTTAATGAATAATCAAGAGTTTTCTTATATGCATCATAACTGCATAATAGAAAAAAGAATGAATGTATGCTCTTAAAAAAGAGCATACATATAAAAATTATTGTATTAATGAGTTTTTTGCTTTTTGTTTGTTTTCACTGATTCTTGTAACAAAAAGCAGCGCAATTGATAAAATGCAGCCTGCAACCATTACCATAAAACCGCCGTCCCAGCCAAAGAAATCAACTGTAAAACCTACAACAGCACTTGATGCAACAGAGCCGCCTAAATAACCAAAAAGCCCTGTAAAACCTGCTGCTGTACCTGCTGCTTTTTTAGGAGCAAGCTCTAAAGCATATAAACCTATTAACATAACAGGTCCATATATTAAAAAGCCAATAGCTATCATACATGCCATATCAACTGTTGGATTGCCTGCTGGGTTTAACCAGAATACTATGACAGCTACTGTAACAAGTATCATAAAGAATAAACCTGTCATACTTCTTGAACCTTTAAAAACTTTATCACTCATCCAGCCGCATAAAAGAGTTCCTGGAATACCTGCATACTCATACAGGAAATAACCAATAGAGCTCATCTGCATTTCAAAACCTTTCGCCTCCCTTAAATAAGTTGGAGACCAGTCTAAAATACCATAGCGGATTAAATATACAAATACATTGGCAATCGCTATGTACCATAATAATCTGTTTGGGAAAACATATTTCATAAAGATTTCTTTTGCAGAAAGTTCCTGCTCAGATGTTTCTTTATTGTAATCAGGTGGATAATCGTTTTTGTATTCTTCAACAGGTGGCAGACCGCATGATTGTGGAGTATCACGCATTAAAAAGAATGCTATAACAGCAACAGTAATAGCTGCCAGTGATGGCATATAAAAAGCAGCGTGCCAGTCATTAAATAAAGCCATACCCCATAAAAAGAAGATAGGAGGTAAACCACCGCCAACATTATGGGCTACATTCCATAATGATACAACTGTTCCCCTTTCTTTGTGGGACCACCAGTGAACCATAGTTCTGCCACATGGAGGCCAGCCCATACCTTGAAACCAGCCACAGAGAAATAATATAATAAACATTACAGGCACTGATGATACAGCCCATTCAAATGTTCCCATAATAAGCATCATAGATGCAGCAAGAATCAACCCAACAGGTAAAAATATCCTAGGGTTTGACCTGTCAGAAAATGAACCCATAATAAATTTTGATATACCATAGGCAATAGATACACCTGAAAGAGCAATACCAAGCTGCCCTTTTGAATAACCGTAATCTTCGATAAGGTAAGGCATGGCAAGTCCAAAATTTTTACGGACAAAATAATAAGCTGCATAGCCTATAAAAATACCAATAAAAATTTGAACACGCAGACGCTTATAAAGCGGGTCTACTTTGTTTTCAGGCACTCGCTCAATATGAGGAGCAGGTTTGAAAATATTTATCATATTTATATCTCCTAATATGATTAATAAAAATAAAACTATCTTTTAAAAAGGAGAAAAACAAACCTAAATTTAAATACTAGTTAATCACTATGTTTATCATAGAAATATGGATAAGGTCAATAAATTTTTTTAGAAATTTAGTTTATTAATTGTATTATACTGCGCTGTCTGGCAGTTTCATTTGAAATGCTTCTAAAATATGACTGCGTTCTATTTTTGTTGAATTATTCATATCTGCAATAGTTCGCGATGTTTTTAATATTTTTGAATAGGAACGGGCAGAGATATTATGTTTTGCCATTATCTGTTCCATAATTTTTAAGGCGTTGTCATCTAGCTGGCAGTATTTTCTGACCATATTTTCACTCATTTCAGAATTATAAAGTATGCCCTCATCTTTAAACCGCTCTGCCTGTATCTTATGGGCGTTCATTACACGCTGCCTTATATCTGCTGAGGATTCACCCTCTTTTAAATCCATTAAATCTTTATAATCTACTGCCTCAACATAAGATATTAAATCAATCCTGTCAAGCATAGGACCTGACAGCTTTGCCCTGTATCTTTCTATAGCGTGAGCAGTGCATGTACATGCTTTACGGCTGTCTCCAAGATAACCGCATGGGCATGGGTTCATTGCTGCTACAAGCATAAATTTGGCAGGGTATGTAACGGTTCTGCCTGCTCTTGCTATTGTTACAAACCTGTCTTCCAAAGGCTGTCTTAAAACTTCTAACACACTTCTTGAAAATTCAAGCATTTCATCAAGAAATAATATTCCACTGTTTGCTATGCTTACATTGCCAGGCTTTGCCTTTGAGCCGCCCCCAATAATTGCTATATTACTTGATGTATGGTGCGGGCTTACAAATGGGCGTTTATTTATTAAACTGCCGCTGTCTTTTATTAAGCCTGCAACAGAATGTATTTTTGTAGTTTCAAGAGCCTCTTTTAATGTCATCGGCGGCAAAATTGAAGGTATCCGCCTTGCTATCATTGTTTTACCGCTGCCAGGGCTGCCTATCATTATAAAATTATGCATACCGCTTGCTGCAACTTCTGCTGCACGCCTTGCCGCAAACTGCCCCTTAACGTCTTTAAAATCAATGCCGTAATCTATACTTAATGTTTCATCTATCATATTATTATTTATAAACGGCTCTTTTTGAATATCTCCACGAAGAAAGCCGATTGTTTCTGATAAATTCTTAAAGCCGTAAACTTTCAACTCTGGTATAAGAGATGCCTCCTGCATATTTTCTTCAGGCACTATAATATTTTTTATGCCAGCGTCATGGGCATATTCTGCCATAGAAAGAATACCATTTACTGCACGAAGTGAGCCGTCAAGTGAAAGCTCTCCCAAAAATAGATATTCATCAAGATTATTTTCTATAATGCCTGATGCACTTAATATGGAAACAGCAACAGGCAAATCAAAATGACTGCCGTCTTTTTTCATATCTGCTGGTGCTAAATTGATTGTTACAGGGTGATTAAAAAAATGGTAATCAAGGTTTTTTAGAGATGCTTTTACACGCTCACGGCTTTCCTTAATGGCATTATCTGCAAGGCCTACAATAGAAAAAGAGGGCAGACCGTATGATGATACATCACACTCCACATCTACCCCCACACCTGTTATGCCGTTTAAGTAAGCCGATTTTATTTTAGCAAACATTTATAAAATACCTAATATATTTCTGCTAAATAGAAAAAGCCTGTTTTTGTTGAAATAATTTTGCCAAGCTCTGTTTTAGAACTTGTTTCTGTAAGTTTTTCAAGCATAGTTTTTGGCGCAGGCACTTCATAAACTTCTAAATTTGGTTTATTAAGCTTATCTTTCATATCATCTGCCGCCTTTCTCCATGAGCCTAAATGATTAATAAGTCCGTTTTGCTGCGCCATTCTGCCAGTATATACTCTGCCGTCTGCCAGCTGCATAACCTTTTCTTTTGCAAGGCCGCGCCTTTGGATAACAATATCAGTAAACTGGTAATACATATCCATAAGCACATCGTTTAATACTTTTTTGTCCTGCTCTGTCATCTGCCTTGCAGGGCTGCCTGCATCTTTATATGCACCGCTTTTAAGCACTACACTTTTAACACCTATTTTATCCATAAGCTCCTGAGTGTTTACTAAATTCATTATAACACCGATACTGCCTGTTATGGTTGAAGGCTCTGCATAAATAGAATCTGCCCCAAGGCTTATAAGATAACCACCTGATGCAGCCACAGAACCCATTGCAGCATAAACCGGCTTTCCAAGGTTTAATATGTAATCATATATTTCCATACTTGGAGTAACAGCGCCCCCAGGAGAATCAACCCTTACTATAACGCCCTCTACAAGCGGATTATTTTTTAATTTTTTTAATGTTTCAATAGCTGATGAACTGTCAAATATTTGACCGCTTATATCCATTACTGCTATAGAGGGCTTTGTTATTACATCGCCGTTTTCCATACCTGAAAGCACTATTAATGCCCTTGCAAATATTACAAATATCACAACTGCAATTATTACTTTTATCCACTTTTTCATAATCTGTCCTTTTATGGTAAATTTTTATTGATTTTATAAAGCTCCTGCAATATTTCTGATATGGCTTCATACATATCATCAGGAATATTTTCATAAATATCAAGAGCGGAAAGCACTTCTGCTAAATCTTTATCCTGCTTTATGGCAATATTATGCTCTTTTGCAATACGCAGTATTTCTCCTGCTAATTCACCGCTGCCGCTTGATACTACCTTTGCGCTTTTGTTTTCTATATCACCTTTTACTGCGGCAGCTTTCTTTATCATTATAAATTCTCTATCATATTTTTTAAAGCAATGGCATTTTTTGGCGCATATCCGTTTTCCACATTGCAGAAAGAAAAGAATATATTTTTTGCCATAACTGATACATCCCGCGCATCATCTATAAATCGCTTTAATTCGCTTTCTGAATAATCATAATTTAAAAATTTTTCAGAACCGCTAATCCATAATGGGTCATGACCATAAAGCCTGAAATATACGCCGCCGTTAGAACATACAGGTCTGTATGGCGCAAACCCGCGAAAAGACGGGCCGTCTATAACACATATTCCTATCTGGTTTGCTTTAAATTCATCATAATATTTTTCTTTATGCCATGTAGAGTTTGTAAGCTCTATAAATAATGGCAAATCTTTAAAATTTTCTTTTAATTCTAATAATATATCAAAATTTTCTCTGCTTGCAGAAAAAAGATGATGAAAATCTGCTAAAAGTGCAACAGCTGTGCCACGCTCTAAAGCTGGGGCTATCCCCTCTTTAAAAGATTCTATTTCAAGTTTATCAGGCTTTTTGCGCATTAATGATTTATTAAGCCTGATAGAAAGTTTTATATCCCCAAGCCTGTCGCATATACCAGCTATTTTTTCAGCTATTGGCATACGGTAAAAAGTATAAGTTAATTCTAGAAAATTAAGGTTAGATGCTTTGTAGTGAGTAAGCAGGTCATAATTATCTGTTTCACGTGGTGCAAATGTGCCTTTCCAGTCTTCATAATTATAGCCGCTTGTGCCTGCATATACAGGTGTGTTATTGATTTCCATTATTCCTCATCACTTATATATAATAATTATTAAATGATATTTTTATCACAACATATGATATACTGCAAGGAAAATTTTTATAATCATGCCATAAATTACATACAGATATAAAAAATATTTATTTTTTTAAAATATTTACTTGACAAACTGCTTAATTTTTGGTTATAGATATAGTCTAATATGTGCTCATAGCTCAGCTGGATAGAGCAACGGCCTTCTAAGCCGTGGGTCTGAGGTTCGAATCCTCATGGGCACGCTTTTTGAAACCTGCTTATTTTAAGCAGGTTTTTTTTATTTTTATCTTTCTGCACTTTTTTAATATCATCAGATTATTACGTCATCTATTGTCGCGCTGATACTGCATTATGTGTTAATATGTATAATTGACAATACAAAAGAATACTGTATAATAAATATATTCTACAAAAGGAGAAGATATGGGAAAAACATATTCTGAAAATAACAACATATTAGAGTTAAAATCTATTTCTAATATACATAATGAAAAATTTATTATTCCCTCTTTCCAGCGTGGTTACAGGTGGGAGCCTGTTCAGGTAATTACACTGCTTGAAGATATAAAAGAATATATTGAAAAAAAATTAGATACTTTTATGTGCCTGCAGCCAGTTGTATTTTATAAAAAAAATAATAACGATAATAAATTAGAAGAATTAGTTGTTGTAGATGGGCAGCAAAGACTTACTACTATTGCTGTAATTAGTAGATGCTTAGGACTTGATAATATAAATATAGAATACAATAAAAATAATAAAGCATTGCAGGATATACTAAATAATGTAGAAAGCTATCTTAATACAAATAATATGGATATAAACAACTTATTTAATGACGATAATAAATTATTATTTGAAAAAACTAGTGAAATATATGAAAAGATTTTTCTATCTGCCAAAAACAATTCTGATAAAGTTAATTTATTAGATGAATATTATATTATTTTATCATATTTAACCATTAAATGCTGGCTGGAAAATGAGAAAAATATAGAAGAAAGTATTAAAAGTATTCAAAATCTTTTCGAATCTGATAAAGATAATTTTTCTATTAAATTTATATGGTATGATGTAACTGGGGAAATTAATGGCGATGAAACAAAAGCTATAAATATTTTTACAAGATTAAATATTGGAAAAATAGAACTTACAGATGCGGAACTAATCAAAGCGTTATTTTTGAAAAAAGATAATTTTCTAAATGACAATCAAGAACAAAGACATATAGCAAATATGTGGCATAAAATAGAAAACACTTTGAATAACGACAGCTTTTGGTATTTTTTAAGTAACAACGGATTACCACGCAATGAAAGGATTAACTTACTTTTAATGCTCAATACATGTATCGAAAAAATTGAAAACATTAAAGATTATAATTTATTTAGAGAATATTACAAAAAACTTCAATCAAATAAGATTTTTGATATATGGTCTGAAATTGAAAATATATACTACACCATAAAAGAATGGTATAATAATTATGAAATATTTCATTATGTAGGTTTTCTTATAAATGTATCAAACAAGTCATTGAAAGAATTATACAGAATATATAATGATAAAACTCAAAGTAATAAAGAAATACAAAGAAATAATATCAAAAATTTAGTGTATGATATAATAAAGAAAATTGATATAGATTCCATTAAATATAATAAACCAGAAGAGGTTAGAACTATCCTTTTATTTCTTGAAATATATACATCAATTAATGCAAATAAAAACACTCCAAATCTAAATACAATAATATATAGATTTCCTTTTAATTTATATATCTCTGAAAAATGGGACATTGAACATATTTCTTCGCAAACAGAAAATAAATTTCAAAGCAATAAAGATAAACAAATTTGGCTGGAAAATATTATTTTGTATTATATAAATAATGATGAATTATTAAAAAATATAGATAATGACAATGATATACCAGATGATGATAAAATATTTTTAAAAGATTTAATCAACAGTATTAAAAAGAATCAGGCATTAGAAGTCAAACGCTGGGAGACTATTTTTAAAAAATGGGACTGGGATAAAATTTTTAACTTTTTTATCAACTATGAAAAGCAACCAGAATTAGATGAGATACAGACCAACTGTATCGGCAATCTAGTGCTATTAAACAGCAAAATAAATAGAGCATATAAAAATGCTATTTTTCCTGTAAAAAGAATGGTTATTATTAATAAAAGTAAACAAGGAGTATTCATTCCTACTAACACAAAAAATGCTTTTTTAAAATTTTATAATTCAAAAACAGCAGACACCTTAAATTACTGGTCTGAAAATGATATTAATAATTACAGCAATTATATTAAGAAGCAGATGAATGATTTTTGAATAAAAACTATGGAAAAACATGGAGAATACAGATGTACACAATCAATAATCTTTTCAACCAACCTGAAGAAAAAAAAGACAGAATAACTAAAATAGTAATACCAGCAATACAAAGGGATTATGTACAAGGTCTTCAAGAATATTCAGCTAAATTTGATATTTTTTTGAACATTTTATTTAATGGTTTAATAGGTGAAAAAAAAATTTCTCTTGATTTTATATATGGCAATATTCATGAAAATGGCGTATTTGAACCAATTGATGGACAGCAGCGCATTACTACTTTGGCATTATTATACTATTATATAGTAAATATTCGGCAAAAAAAACATGGCAATAATATATTTAAACATATATCATATGAAACAAGAGAGTCTGCCACAAAATTTTGTAAACTTCTTAGAGAAGATGAATTTACAAATTATTTAAGCGAAAATCTTAATAAAAACATTATTAGTACAATTATAAAAAATTATTATAAGTATTACGATATCTATGATTATGACCTTACAATAGAATCAATGATAAATTCTTTAGATAAAATAGAAAACAAATATAATGAATATATCAAAAGCAATCAAAATTTTGATGCAATAAATGATATAAATTTTGACAATATAACTTTCCATATTTTTCCAATGGAAAGCTTTAATTTATCAGATGATTTATATATAAAAATGAATGGTCGTGGCAAACTGCTTTCAAGTTTTGATAACTTTAAAGCAGATTATTTTAAATGGTTAGAAGAAAATGAAAAAAATATAGCTGAAGATATAATAGATATAAAAAATAAATTTAATAATGAATATATTGATATCTTTTGGGATTTTACATTTGAAAATAACAATAAAATACCTGACCCTGAAAAATTATTGTTTAGGTTTATAAATAGGTTTATTATAGCTAAAAATGATTTATCACAAAACATTATATCTGATAATTTTATTAATGACTCTGAAGACATTAACTATATATATAATTCATTTGAAATTTATAAAATAACTTTTCAAAATCATCATAAAGCTTTCATTACTCTTTTAGAGAATCTAACTAAAATTAGCAATATAAATGATTATTTTCAACATGATATAGAAAATTATGAAGAAAATACATCTGTGAAATTTAATATATCTGATAAATTAACTTTTAAAACCAGATTTGTATATAATTATATAATGAGATTTTTTGAAGAAACAAATTGTACTGAAAAATTTGATGAAGCTAAAAAATATGCTAGAATTATCTGGAACATTACTGAACAATATTTTACTCTAAATGAAGTTAATAAAAATAGTTATATTACAGCTGTTAATGGTATGATACAAGTTGATAATATAAAGTGGGATAATATTTATCATTCATTTCATAAATTAGAAATTAAAGAATGCAAAACACATATTCAAAGAATACTTTGTGATGAAATAAAAAAATGCTCTTATATCATAGAAGATCCTGAATTAGAAGAAAAATTTAAGACTCTGGAACAACTTCCTTATTTAAATGGTGCTATTGGATTCCTGCTGGGTAAAGATAAAGATGATTTTAATAAAATATATGATACTGCTTTAAATGTATTTAGTGAAAATAAACAACACCCATTCAATATATATAATAATAATTATTTACTTAATAGAGCTGTAGTTAAAAAATTATTTGAAGATTCTAGAGAAAATGATAAATTATTCAACCCATTTAATAATAAATTTTTAAAAGAATACTTAATCAGCAGTGAAAATATTCGCGATATTACTCAAAATATTTTATTAAATCATAACTCATATCTAATTAATGATAATGAATATACAGATTTTATATCTAAATATCATAATGATAATGATACTGTTACTAAACACATATGTTTATCTGAAATATCTGCATTAATTCACTGTAAAATACAAGATAATTATCTAATTAATAAGTATTTTATATTTAAATATAATAATAATATTTACCTGTGTGAAATTAAGTATAAAAAATATCAAAATAATTCATCAGATAAAAAAAAATCATCTTTAATCATTGATAATCAAATATGTAAATTATTATATAATATTAAAACATTATTAGACAAGAATAAGTCAAATAATGTAGTGTATGAGCCTTTTAATAAAATAGATATTATAGAAAATGAAATATATGGATTTAATAATGTAGCTAGAACCAGGTATGATATAAATATAAACTTTAATATAGGCTCTATTAAATATCAATTTTGGATTTCAGGAGATATAATGGCTATAGAAAAATTTGAAAACGATACTTATAATTCTATTGAAGTAAAGTCTAATATTAAATATAGTGATATGGAAAATTATAGTAAAATTATGATAGAGCATATTGAAAAACTTATTGATTCATAATCATATTATCTGTTCAACTTTTACTTTTGGCACTATATTTGCTTCTTTATTAATACATTGACTAATACATGTAAAAATGTTTTATTAATCGGGAGGCAGATATGGCAACATTTATATCAATTTTTTTATCATTTGTTGCGGCACTTGTTAGTGCATTTGCTATTTTTTCCGTTAAAAAATCCAGTGAAACTGGTGATAATCATCTAGATGAAATTATGCGGTTAAAACAGCAGATAAATGAAACTAACGACAGGCTGGCACAGCTAAAACATGACCATAATATGTTACAAGACCAGTTTAAAAAACTGCAGGAAATATCTATTAATAATGATATGCAGGTGCTTTTAAATACTGCTATTAAAGACTATAATGATATTGCAAATGTTACACCGGAAGAAGGCAGCATAGGAAAACATGAAAGAGCCAGGAAACAGGCAGCTGAAAAAGTACTGCAGGCATGTAACGAAGTGTGCCAAAGGTTCATAGCTGAAGATTTAAGCCACAATACTTTTGCATCTGTTTATAAAGCCCAGTTACAGGATATTTTAAACAGTGATGATTTAAAAGAAATATATTCTAATCTTAAAAGTAAGTACCCGTATATTGAACGGGTACTACTTGCTCCTATTGATGATAATCTGACTGCAAACTTTAATAATCTTTCTGCAAACTAATCTTATTATTCTCTTAAAAATACAAAGCAGCACCAAAATATGGCGTTGAACCGCTTACTGTATCACTAATTATACCTTCTATAAATATATTAAAACGCATACCTATACCCCTCATATCTTCACTTTGAAATGCTAGACCACCACGAATAACACCTGCAAAACTGCTTTTCTTACTGTCATCTTCTATATAATATGCTGCATTTGCCTCACCAAAAAGTAATACTCTGTTAGTTAAATAAAAATCTAAACCTAAACCTAGCGCAAGTCCTGTATCTAATGTGCTGCTGTTACTGCCTGATGAATGAATATAGTAATCATCATAATTATCTTTTAAATTGTTTAATGTATTTAATCCGCTTATACCAAGCAGCAGACTGCCATTTGTATATATACCAAACCACCTGTTAAACCGCCAGTGAGTCTGCACTCCAAACTCTATATTCATTATATTTAAATCAAAGCCGCCTGCCCCTGCAAACCCATAAAGCCAGTAGCTTGTTTTATAAGTATTATCCATAATCTTTACAGTATCAGATGTAGGAGCTTTATAAACTTTTTCCTTATTATTTGATAAAACATAATCATTTTCTTTTTTATCTTCTTCCTTCTGTTTTGGTTTTAATTCTTCCTGCATATCTTCATACTGTTTGATTTCTGGGAAAATTTCATATTTTGCATCAACAGCAAAAAACTTCTCCTGATTATTACCAAGGTGCACTACTCTAAATCCTTTTAAATACTGCTTTGCTCCTTTTACCCCATTTGGCTCTAATGCATAAACTGGCACTGCCCTAAAGCTTGCACGTGTTTCATACATTGCTCTAAATTCCTGTAAAGAAGTAAATGTATATATAAAATCATAAGTTTTAAATTGATATTTAATAATAACAGGTAGTTCTAATCTGTCTAAATCCCTTTCACCAAAATCTATTACTGCTTTTGAAGTATCACTTGATATATAATCACCTGTATTATATTTTTTAAGCCTTTCATAAAGAGGACTTAATGCATTTAAAAGGGTCTGCTTTGATTCTTTAATATTTTTTTCAGTTTTATTTTCATATTCTGCTTTTAATATTGCAATATCTGTTTGTTTCTTATCTTCAAAAGCCTGCCTGCGTTTATTATATGCTGCTATTTTTGCATTATAAGTGGTTGTATTATCCCACTCACCCTTTTTTGGCATTTTTTCTGTAAACTTTTGTTTTTCTAGAACTAAAAGCTGTGATTTATGGTATATTTCCATTTGTTTGCTGTTCGCATTTATTGCAGTATTAAATTCTTTTACAAGCGCTGCAAAATTAACACGCACCCTTGCTGCATCTATTGCAGCCATTTCAACAGTATCATTTGATGAAATATCCATTGCTTTATCATTTACAAAAGCATTTTGTGAAAGCTCTGCTAAAAGTGCCTGATGTTCCATTTCTGCTTTTGCCTGAGCATCTTTTTCCGCTGCTATTCTTTCCTGCAATGCTGCATCACGTGCCATATATTCTTTTTGTATCTGTTCTAATTCTTTAGCAGCCTGCAGTTCTTCTGCTTTCTGCCTTCTTTGAGCCTCCATTAACTGCTGCTTTGCATTACTGATTTCTGTTTCCAGCTGTTTCTGCCTTGCTGCCCTTATTTTTGCAATATTTTCTGCCTGGGCACTTAATGTGCTGTCATATTCTTCTTTTGATGCACTTTTTAACCTTTTTTCAAGTTCCAGTTTTTCTTTTCTTTCTTTTTCAAGCTCCTGTTTTAATGCTTCATTCTGCATAAGCTGCCTTAAAAAAGCATCAAGTTCGCTGGAATCTACTGTGGCTGTTACCTGCACTGTAATATATGTTAACCCTTTATCTATTTCCTGATTTAATATTTTTACATCTTTTTTAGCAATAGCGCTTGTCTGCATTTTTATTTCATCTTTTGAAACTTTGCCGTCTACTAAAACAGTGCTGCTGGATACTGCAACACCAGCCTCCTCTGCTGCCTCTCTGAAAAGTTTCTCACTTGTATACTGCTTAACCTGCTCTACTGACTGGTTTTCTGGAACTACTACTTTTGATGTTTTTGTAATAGTCTTTATTTCTGCAAACGAATATACTGGTAATAAACATAAAAATATAATCAATAAAATGCGCATAACCAAACCTTTTAAATAATCTTTTTACTCTATCACACTATTATGAAAAATCAATATTTTATTCTATATCTAAATACGACTGTAAAATCTAAAAACGATTGCAACACATTAAGCAGTCGTT
>DXAQ01000106.1 GCA_019116905.1 Candidatus Mucispirillum faecigallinarum
ATAATTGAATATTTAAAAGAAAATTCTGGCGTATTTTATAGTATTATATCAAAAGGTAAAAACCCAACATATTATGAAGTGGAAGTGAATAATAATGATATTTATATATCAACTCCAAACAATACACCAAAGCCAACAACAGTTAATGAGAAATTAAATAAAAGTGATTTTTATAAAATATACCCTTTATTTTTAGAATATTTAGCAGTTACTAATCAAAATGTGGATATAATCAATAAAGATGCATTGTTAAAATTAAATAATAAATGTCAAGCAATATCAGGCAGAAGAATATACTGGATAGGATTATTTTTTGAATTAACAAAAAGAGGCGTGATTTAAAATATAAAAATAATAATATTTGTATTTATGAATATTCTTTTTTCCCCCCCCCCTACATGCTTGCACATAAGGGGGAGTTATTATTTTATGTAAAATTATCTTTTTGTTACTGGAGTTCTATATAAGAAGCTAAGTGTTATAGTTTGGTCAAACCTTGTGCCTGTTTCACCAGTTTCTGTTAAGAATACACCATTTATAAAACCTATTGAAAGCCCAATACCGTTATCAAATAGAAATTCTTTTTTAATGTTTATGCCTGCATAAAATGGCATTCTAAAGAATGGGTCGCCTTCAACGCTTATAAATTGGTGGTCGTGGTTTAAATACCAGCCTGATACAAATACTAACGGTTCTATTTCAAACCAGTTTTTTACAGGGATTGTGCCCCTTAAATAAAGACCGTGTCCAAAAACTGCCGGCTTGTTATCTCTATCTACAAAGTTATATGATGCCATATATAAGATTGTTAAGTATTTACTGTTTATACCTATACCGCCTACATAGTTTTCTGTAATAGCTGGTGTACCTGCTGGCAGTGGGTATTCATGGCCGCCGTTATGCCAGTAGTGCAGCGCTACATAAGGTGTAAATATATCTGATACAAAATCAAGGCTGTAATTAAAGCCTACATCAAAACGTTCCCTGTGGCGTTCTGTGTGCAGCATCTGCCAGTTCATATAAACTTCACCTTTACCGCCTTTAAACCATTCAAATGATGCACCATATTCATAATAACCGTGAGTCATTTTATCGCCATATTTATATGTTTCTGTACTGTTTGGAATAAGTATATTTGTGTTAGTTGCGCGCACTACAGGTGTCATATCCATAAGCGGGTCGCGTATTGTTGCAGGCAGGTTATGGCCGCCTGTTAATGTACCTATTCTTAAACTTACATCTTTATTACCTATGCGGGAAGTAACTACAGGAAATACGCGCACTTCATCTGGAAATTCAAATGTAAATGGCAGAAGTATAGAGGCGCCAAGTGTTAAATCTATATACTCGTTAAACTTAATTTTAAATACTGCCTCTGTAAAGTTTTCAAAATAAGTAAGTGTAGTCCTTGTCTGCTCCCAGTGAGTGTTTTCACTGTTATATGCATATCCGCTTGTAAATACCTGAAAATCTACTTCAGGCATCTCAATTGCATAAGCTGATGCGCCCCATGATAAAATACTTAGTGATAAAAATATTACTGCTAATAATCTCATTATATATACCCTTTATTAAAATTTAACACCGCCGGCAATATAATATCTGCCGTCTGTTGAGCCTTGAAAACCTATTGTAAATTCTGAAGGTCCTGCCTGGAATTTACCATATATTGCATATTCCAGGTTAAAAACAGTTTTTCCGCCTCTCACCTGCACAATTTCCCTTAATGCAATATTCAGCATATAATATTCTATTGCCTGCTCTAAACGCACATAGTGGGCATCAGGTGCAAAAGGTATTAAATTACCTGCTGCATCAACTGTATGTTTGCCGTCTGGAGCAACGCTTTCCTGCGGCACTTCTCTTACGTCATTTTGACGCCATGTATATTCAGCAATAGCGTTAACCCATAATTTATTATTTAAAAATGGGTATCTAAAAGTAGAAGAAACCTGCACTAAATGGCTTGAAAGTTCATTTGTCCAGCTTACAGGAGCGTTTCTGTTTTCATGACCGTATAAAAATCGTAAATCAATATTCGGCAGGTTAAATCTAGCAAGTAACGCTTTTGGTATACCATGCATAAAATCGCCCTGCGAGTATGCTATTTCATAATGTTTGCCAATAAAACCAACCCTGATACCAGGTCCGTTCATATTTTGTGGCAGCTGGTAGCCTTGAATATCTGTAAAAAATGGAGCGTTTGATGATAAATCTAATGTAGTATCATAAAAATGGTTCATAAGCATAAATGTATTAGTGCTTAAATCATATACGGCTCTGCCTCTTGCAGAAACTAATATTCTGTCAAACAATACAGCCTGAAAGCCGCCGTCATAAAGCCCTGCATTACCTTTCACGTAGCCATATTCGTAGTCATTATCAGGGAAATGTGTATCAAAATACCCAAAGGCAGTAACAAAACCTGTTAACTGCAGCCAGTCGTTATGATAAGTCTGCCCCAGTGTGAAAAAGAAATCACGCATATTAAATGTATTTGCATTTATGGAGTATGAAAATTTTGAGTCCATGTGCACTTCTATAGGATATTTTTCAAAAAAGCCCAGAGAAGTGTTATCTAAATCAGGAAGTTTTCTAATATAATCGTCCCTAATATAGTCAGGTTTAATATACTGTGGAAGATTATCTTTTTTTTCTGCCTGCCTTGAAATAAAAAAATCATAAGCGTTAGGCAGAGTATATTCAGCAGCATATACAGAGTTAAGCGCTAAAACATTAATCAACATAATTAAAACTATTTTTAATTTCTTCATAAAATCCCCATATTTTCAAAAATAGGATAACATTATTATCATATAAGTAAATAATGTCAATATTTTTTATTCAAAATAAAAAACTTTTTTTTGTGAATATATATATATGACGACGCGTTGTATTATGATTATATTGTTTGACAAAATGCATAAAATGTAAGATAATAAGAAAAATTCTACTGGAGAATAATATGAATGTTGATAAAGCATGGTTAGCAGAATATGAAAAGAAAAAGTCTATAATGTGCCCAGAAAATTCTCTTGAAAAATATTTTACTGAAAAAGAGATAGCTGGTTGTAAAATAGATACATTAGAGCTTGGGAATATAAAAATCACATCAGGAGAGATTGTAGCGTGCGACCCTACATCCTGCCTTGATAATGGTGTAAGCCCATTTTTTGATACGTTTCCTAAAGGAACATTTCCTGTAACTGCCTCAATTGTTGTAGATGAGGAGGAGGAAATGGACAGCAAGATTGCACTTGTCCGCATAAAATTTACTGATAATGCGCCTGTTACATACAGGGAGGCGCTTTATGGCGATGAAGATTTATCAGAAATAGAAAATCAGGGTGATTTTTTTGGTATAATAGTGGATACAGGCCTTGCATGTTTTACTGATAGAGATGGTTATGATGTATTAGCAGCAAAATTAACTAAAATGGAAGAAAAAGATGAAGATTTTGATGCTTATACAGATATTTATTCTATAGAGCTTGAAAAAAGTGCAAAAGACCACCCAAAATATCAATATCCTGACGGGGACTGGGTAAACTATAATATTAATGATAAAAATAATGCTGTAATTTTTTCTTCCCCTTATGGTGAAGGCTATTATCCAGTATATGTGGCAGAAGATAAGGACGGCAAAATATGCCAGCTTGTGATTCAATTTATTGATGTTGAGTTAGAAGATGATGAAAGCGAGTAGTTATAAATTATAAACATATATAATCTGTATTTATACAGTATTCCGTCTACTATTAACCCCTAATATATTATGCGATGTATTAGGGGTTAATTTTTTTAAAGTATCTTAAAAAATATATATTTCCATAAAATGATAGTTTTAGGCAAAAATTAGACTGTATCATATCTTGAAAAAACTGCGCACTGTCTTATTATAAATAAAAAAAGGAGTGATTATGAAAATGAAAAAGTTACTTTTATTTATAATGATATTTGCAGTAAGTTTTATGGAGGCATACTCAATGGAAAATAAACAGGTATTAACTGAAAAAGAAAAATTAATAGTTGAGATTTCATCATTAACATCAAAAGGCAATCTTGAAAGTCTTTCCGCAGTATTAAATAGCGCACTTGATAATAAAATGAGCATTAATGAAATCAATGAAATATTAATACAAAGTTATGCATACTGTGGGTTTCCTAGAAGTCTTAATGCGATTGGCACATTTTTAAATGTGGTAAAGGAAAGAAAAGCAAAAGGCATTAAAGATATTCAAGGGGAAAACCCAAAAGTCTTATCATCAAAAGATGATAGAAACGCAATAGGCGAAAAAACAAGGGAAACACTTGTTGGCGGTAAAACTACTGGTGAATGGCAGAATTTTGCCCCAGGTATTGAGCAGTATTTAAAAGAGCATCTTTTTGCAGATATTTTTGCCCGCGGCCTGCTTACTAATCAAGAGAGAGAACTTGCAACTGTATCATTTTTATCAGTGATAGAAGGCGCTGAACCGCAGTTAAAAGCGCATCTTAATATGGCAAAAAATACAGGGCTCAGCGAAGAAAAATTAAATTATGCCGTTTTATATGCTCAATTTATTACAGAATATAATATGGGAGCATTTAAAAGAGGGGCAGAAAATACAGCCTATGCAAAATATTTCACTGGCACAAGCTATCTTGATATGCTTACAGATAAGGGCGTAATTATCGGTAATGTAGTATTTGAACCAGGGTGCAGAAACAACTGGCATATTCATCATAAAGGCGGTCAGATTTTACTTGTAACAGGTGGAAATGGCTGGTATCAGGAGTGGGGCAAACCTGCACAAAAATTAAAAGCAGGGGACGTTGTAAATATTCCTGCTGGTGTTAAACACTGGCATGGGGCAGCAAAAGACAGCTTTTTTGCTCATTTAGCAGTGGAAGTGCCAGCAGAGGGCGCAAAAAATGAATGGCTGGAACCTGTAAGCGATAAAGAATATAATAAATTAAAATAGGTGTAAAAATATGAGTAAAAGAGTGCTTATAATATCAAGCAGTCCGCGAAAAAACGGCAATTCTGATACGCTCTGCCACAGCTTTGCTCATGGTGCAAAAGAAAATGGCAATGATGTTATAGAAATTTTTACTAATAATAAAGAGATACATTACTGTAAAGGCTGCGGCTACTGTTCAAACCATGATGGCTGCTGCCAGCATGATGATATGGCAGAAATAATTGATGAAATTATGAAAAGTGATGTAATAGTTTTTTCAAGCCCAATATATTTTTATTCTATCAGCGGTCAGTTAAAAACGTTGATAGACAGGCTTGTTGCAGTATATACAAAAATAAGCAGTAAAGAAATATATTATATATTTGCAGCTGCAGAAAATGGAAAAAATACGTTTTCACGTGCAGCAGCCTGTATTGACGGCCTTTGCGACTGCTTATCAAATGTTCAGGTAAAAGGAATAATTGCAGCAGGCGGAGTATGGAATAAAGGGGCAGTAGATAACACAAAATATATTCAACAGGCTTATGACATGGGGTATGCTGTATAATTAATAATACTTTCTCATAAACCTTCTATACCATAAAATTGGGAGCATATTGACCCGAACCCCATTTATTGGACAAATAAATGGGGTGTTTT
>DXAQ01000107.1 GCA_019116905.1 Candidatus Mucispirillum faecigallinarum
TTATTAATTTTTATTATTACTTTATCGGAGGTATATGCAGTGGATACAAAAAATAATGAAAACTGGGATAAAATTTTTAAGAAAAGTGATAATGTATCAGTTGAAAAAGTATATTTTAAAAACAGATATGGTATTACATTAGCAGGAGATTTATATATTCCTAAAAATATTGATAAATCAAAAAAATACCCTGCAGTTGCAGCAGGCGGCCCATTTGGTGCTGTTAAAGAGCAGGTATCAGGTCTTTATGCGCAGACTATGGCAGAAAAAGGCTTTATTGCACTTGCTTTTGATGCATCATATACTGGCGAAAGCTCAGGAGAACCAAGAAATACAGCATCCCCTGATATAAATACTGAAGATTTTAGTGCTGCTGTTGATTTTTTAAGCAATTATAAATATGCAGACCCTGAAAAAATAGGTATTATAGGAATATGCGGGTTTGGTGGCTTTGGGCTTAATGCTGCTGCAATGGATACACGTATAAAAGCTGCCCTTATTTCTACAATGTATGATATGAGCCGCGTTACAGCTAACGGATATTTTGACAGCCTTGATGAAAAAGGCAGATACAAATTAAAAGAAACTTTAAACAAACAGCGCACAGAAGATTTTAAAAACGGCACATATAAAAAAGCAGCAGGTCTGCCTGATAAACTTACAGGCAGCGAAGAACAGTTTGTAAAAGATTATTATGATTTTTACAAAACTCCACGGGGCTATCATAAACGCTCTATAAATTCAAACAGCGGCTGGAATATGACTTCATCACTTTCCTTTTTAAATATGCCAATACTTGCTTACAGCAGTGAAATACAAAGTGCTGTGCTTATGATACATGGTGAAAAAGCTCACAGCAGATATTTCAGCGAAGATGCATTTAAAAAATTAAAAGGGAATAATAAAGAACTGCTTATTATTAAAGATGCAAGCCATGTAGATTTATACGATAATATGGAAAAAATACCTTTTAATAAAATTGTAGAATTTTTTAATACTTATTTAAAATAGATTGATACATATTTATTGATTTTTTACACACTAATTGATATAGTAAACATCAAATAAAATGTGTAAAATATAAGAGGTTAAAATGAGTGCAAAAGTTTATTATTCAAGTATGGTTTGCAATATGAACCAGTCGCCGCTGAATAAGATAAAAAAACTTATTAATAAATGCGGTGTAACTGAAATTTACGGTAAAAGTGATATTACTGCTGTAAAACTTCACTTTGGAGAATATGGTAATACTGCGTTTTTACGCCCAATATATCTTCGCCCTATTTTAGAAACTTTAAATAGAATAGGTGCAAAACCATTTTTAACTGATACTAATACATTATATGTAGGTATGCGTACAAACTCCGTTGACCACCTGCATAATGCTAACCTTAATGGGTTTGGTTATTCTACTTTACAGACTCCTATAATTATAGCAGACGGTTTAAAAGGTGAACTTTATACTGAACTTAATGTGCCTAATGGAGAAATATATAAAAATTCTAAAATAGCAGCAGCTATTGCCAGTGCAGATAAACTTTTTGTAATAAGCCACTTTAAAGGCCATGAAATGACAGGTTTTGGCGGCGCTATGAAAAACTTAGCTATGGGATGCGCAAGCCGTGCTGGTAAAAATGAAATGCATTCAAGTGTACGCCCTGTTGTTGACCCACATTTATGTACAGCATGCGGCAGATGTAAAATGGCATGTGATGCTGGAGCTATCACTATTTCAAAACATGCATCTATTGGTGATAAATGTGTTGGATGCGCAATGTGTATTTCTGCCTGCCCAGAGCATGCAATCGGTACAGATTTTAATGTGGCATGCGATACTTTACAGCAAAAAATAGTAGAATATGCAGCAGCAGTCCATAACCATTTTCAACAGGTTGTATATGTAAACGTGCTTACTTCTATTGTACCAGCCTGCGACTGCCATGGCGGAAACGATGCACCTCTTGTTCATGATTTAGGATTTATGGCATCTACTGACCCAGTTGCTGTTGATAAAGCCAGCTATGATTTAGTATGCAAAACAGCTGGAAAAGATGTATTTCAGGCAAGCTGGCCGCATCTTAACCCGCAGGATAGTTTTGCACATGCTAAAAAAATCGGATTTGGTAATACTGAATACGAACTTGAAACTGTTAAATAAAGAATTCATTAATCATCTATACATTTTAATATGTATAGATGATAAAAAAATATTAAAAAATAATTATTTTTGTCTGTTTCTAATGCAGCATAGATATACTTCTAAGCTGCTATTTTTATTTCCTGCCTGCTCAGCCTGAAATTATTGTACCTGCAGATATAATTTGCAAAATAAATTATTACATTTTATGAGTAAGTTCATCAGAAAGCCTGTTATTTTCCTGTAACATTTCATTAATCTGCTTAGTAGAAGATGCAGTTTTTTCTGCTAATTTTCTTACCTCATCAGCAACTACGGCAAAGCCTCTGCCATGGTCGCCTGCCCTTGCTGCCTCAATTGCCGCATTTAATGCAAGCAGATTTGTCTGGTTTGCTATATCATCAATAACTTTAATAATACTTGTAATATCACTTAAATTTTTAGCTGCCAGTTCAGTCTGTGATTTTTCTATTTCACGCATACGTGCCTGGCTTTTTATTGACTCAATGTTACTTAATACCCCTACTATTCTTAATGGATTGCCCTGTTCATCGCTCTGTCTTTTACACTGCAGTCTAAACCATTCATAATCATGGTTTTCTCCGCTTTTCATTCTACATTCCATATCAAAGTAAAATTTTGGATTACTGCTGTGCAAAAGCTCATCAATTGCTTTTTCTACCTGCGGTAAATCTTCTCTATGGATTACACCAAATAATGTTTTAATATTATTTTCAAGAGTTTCATCAGGATTGTATCCTAAAAGTTCCTTAAAACGCATAGACCACCAGAATCTGTTCTGGCTGTCTGTTATATTTTTTGAATTATCGTAAAGTCTGGCACTCCATACTCCATCACTTACCATATCCTGAGAGTAATCAAACCTAACAAGTGTTTTTTCAAGCTCTAACTGATTTTTTCTATCTTTATCAATATCTGTTAATGAGCCGCCTATCATCAGTGGATTGCCTGATGTATCTCTTTTAACTGTGCCAGTTGCTTTAAACCATTTGTATTCACCGTTTTTCAGCTGCAGGCGGTAAATTACATCATAAGGAGTTTTGCCTGTTTTATCTGCCAAAGATGCACCAAACGCCGCAAATATTGCATCATGCTCTGTTGGGTGTAGTTTTAAAGACCAGCTGCCTAAAACATTAGGAAAATCTTCTTTATCTGTATAACCTAACATTCTTCTAAATTTATCTGACCATATAAAAGGAGTGTCTATATTGATTTTGCCGTCTTTTGGATAATGCATATACCATAAGCCGTCGTTTGATGAATCAACCATTAATTTATTTTCTTCAAGCTCTAAAGTTACAGCATCAAGCTCTTTTTTAAACTCTGCCTCAGCTGCCTCCACCTGCTGCTTACTGATACTTTCATCCTGATTATTATTTTTACTGAGTATTGATGATAAAAGCTTTGGAATAGCTTCATATTTTCCAAGGAATAAATGTTTTTCTTTTTCTACTATTTCAGAATTACCTGTTTTATTTACTTTATCTAATATATTAATTATATCATCTAAAATTTTTTCTTTATACGCTCCACTTCCAAACATAGCATCCTCCTGAAATATCACATATTTATTAATAAGTTAAAAAACATCTGTTTAATACATTTTTTAATTATATAAAAATTATATAATTTTGTCAATACCTAACAAAATTAAAATATAACAATGTTAGTATTTATTTGTTTTTTCATTAAGAATATATTCATAAACTCTTTCTGCCAGTTCCTGCGGCAGTTTGCCATAATCTCTTATAATATTAACAGATAAGTCTTTTCTAGTATGGATATCAGGTATGGCTGTTAAAAGCTGTTTTAATCGTTTTTCACCCATTCCCTGTATATTTAAAAGGGGCGATTTAGATATATTTTTTAAGGCAAGACTTCTGGAATATGTGATTGCAAAACGGTGGGATTCATCTCTTAACCTTTGTATAAAATGGAGAAGCGGGTCATTTTTACGCATAATTACAGGGTTTTTTCTGTTTGGTAAATGAATCTGTTCTATTGTATCTTCAAACTCATGTTTTTGAGGACGCAGGAACCTGCTTTTACTTATAGATATAAAAGGCGCTTTAATACCTGCGTTTTCTGCTGCTTTCATAGCAGAATTAAGCTGACCTGTGCCTCCGTCAATTATATATAAATCTGCCTCGTCGTCGCTGCCCTCCCTTATGTTTTCCCCTTTTCTGCTGAAAAGTTCGCTCATAGACTGAAAGTCATCGTTTTCTGCAGATTTAATTCTGTATTTTTTATAATATTGTTTTGCAAATTCTCCATTTACTGCAACAACAGATACGCCAACTGTAAAATTACCGCCTAAATGTGATATATCTACACATTCTACTCGCGAAACTTTTTCTGCTCCGATTAACTCTGCCAGCCGCTTAGATACATCTTTTCTTTCACCTACTTTTAAAAGATACTGCTCTGTCTGCAGCTCTGCATTTTTTTGGGCAAGTGAAATAAGACCCTGAATACCGCGCTTACGAATATGTATTTTTTTACCTGCCATTTCAGAAAGTGCATCTTCAATAGTTTCATCATATTCGTCCCCCTCCATAGCAATATATTCTGGGAACTGCTTTGTATTTGAATAAAACTGCATAACAAACCTTTCTAAAAGTTCGTCTTCTGTATCTGCAAAAAAATGGGTAGATACACCAATCATTCTGCCGCTGCGCACAAAAATTTGGGTAATACCTGTTACGCCTGATAATGAATGTTTATAAAATACATCAATATTTCTTTCATCACTTATATTTGTTACTGACTGCTTAGAAAAAAGCTTATCAAGAGAATTTATTCTATCCCTGATTTTACCAGCCTCCTCAAAAGCCAGATTTTTTGCATACTCTTTCATCTGGGCAGTCATTATTTCTTTTACTTCATCTACATTACCTTTAAAAAAGCTTTTTATAGAATGAACTGTTTTCATATAATCTTCGCGGCTGATTAAGTTTTCACAAGGACCAGGGCATTTTTTTATCTGGTATTTCAGGCATATTTTGCCTTCATTCATTCTAAAATTAGTGCATGTTCGTAAAGGAAAAACAGCCTGTAACATTTCTATAATATGCTTTAAGTCTCCCACATTTACAAATGGACCAAAATATACTGCCTTTTCATCGTTTGTCTGCCTTGTAAAAATTAGACGCGGATATTCTTCCTGAGTGAGCTTTACATAAGGGTATCCTTTAGAATCTTTTAAAAGGATATTATACTTAGGCATCTCTGTTTTAATCAGGTTTGCTTCCAGCAGGAAAGCCTCCACCTCATTTTCTGTAATAATAGTTTTTACATTTGATGCGTGAGTAAGCATTTTCTCTGTTTTAATAGTCTTTTCCCCTGCATTAAAATAGGAGGAAAGCCTGTTACGTAGATTTTTTGCTTTGCCTACATATATTACCCTGCCCTTAGCGTCCATAAACATATAGACGCCGGGCTTTTGTGAAATATCTGAAAGATTAATTTGAAACTTAGGTTTAGACAACGAAATTAACTCCTGTAATCTGCATTAATTTTAATATAATCCTGAGTTAAATCACATGTATAAAATTTTGCATATCCGCTGCCGGCATGTAAATCTATTGTAATAGTATACTGCATTTCTTTCATAATATTATATGCTTTTTCTTCAAGTGCATAATCTATAATTTTGCCACCTGCTACATAATGCATATCATTAAAATAAATATCAGTAATATCTGGGTTAAATTTTGCACCGCTTGCACCAGCTGATGACATAAGCCTGCCCCAGTTAGGGTCGCAGCCTGCAAACATTGTTTTTACAAGAGGCGAGTTAGCTATTTTTGATGCACAAAGTCTTGCCTCCTCATTATTTGCAGCATTTTTTACTTCAACAGTAATCATACGGGTTGCGCCTTCCCCGTCAAGAGCAATCTGGCGGGCAAGGTAATCCATAATATCTAATAAGCCTGCTTTAAAATCTTCATAGTTTTCATTTTCTGTTACTTTTGTGCCGCTCATGCCATTTGCAAGCAGTATAACAGTATCATTTGTGCTCATATCACCATCAACAGTTACTCTGTTGAAAGTTAATTCAGTACACTCATTAAGTGCTTTTTGTAAAATTTTCTTATCAATTAATGCATCAGTAGTAATAAAAGTAAGCATAGTAGCAAGGTTTGGCGAAATCATGCCTGCACCTTTTGTGCAGCCGCCGATAGTTATTATGCCTGATTTTGTTTCAACACATACTGCCGTTTCTTTAACTGTCGTATCTGTTGTAATTATAGCTTTGGCAAAGTTAATACCGTTATCATCTGCAAGCCCGTCAATTAATACATCTTTTAAATCAATGATTTTTTCAACAGGTAAAGGCACACCTATTACACCAGTTGATGCAATTAATACATTTTCACTTTTTATATTAAGCCCCTGGGCAAATACTTCTGCAATTTTTTGGCAGTTTTTTAAACCTTCTGCCCCTGTGCATGCATTAGCGTTGCCAGAATTTGCAAAAACAGCCGAAACTTTACAGCCTTTATTCAATACTTCCATATCATATAATACTGGTGCTGCTTTAACTACATTACTTGTAAAAACTGCTGCCATTTCACATGGTACATCACTGTATATTAAACCGCAGTCATCTCTTTCTGCCTTTTTACCTTTTATATCTCCATTAGCAGATGAAGCCCTGAAACCTGCAGGAGTAGTAACTCCACCATAGCTTACTTTTCCAAGCATATTTATTCTCCTTCAATTATTAATTATATTAAACCAGTTGTTTCTTCAATATTATTCATAATATTAAAGCACTGCACAGCCTGGCCTGAGGCACCTTTTAAAAGGTTATCAATAGCTGATACAATTATTGCTGTATCATCTTTTTTATATACTGCAATATCTATAAAATTAGTATTTGCCACATACCTGATAGCAGGAATAGTATTTTTTATTCTTACAAAATATCTGCCTTTATATTTTTCTCGTATAGTGTTTTCAAGCTGCTGCTGAGAGGCTTTTGTTTTAAAATATATTGTAGATAATATACCGCGGTTTACAGGTAAAAGGTGAGGCGTAAATACTACATGGGTATTATTTTGAGCACCTGATAATATAAAATCAATCTCTGCATTATGGCGGTGAGAAAAGATACCATAAGGCTTTAAATCTTCGTTTGCTTCACAAAATATATTAGTAAGGCTTGGTTTTCTGCCTGCTCCGCTTACTCCTGATTTACTGTCTGCTATAATAAAAGAATTATCTTCTATTAAACTGCTTTCAAGCAGCGGATAAAGTGGCGTGATTATAGATGTTGGATAACAGCCTGCCCCTGCAATAAGCGAAGTTTTTTTAATTTCATTTGAAAATATTTCTGCCTGGCCGTATACTGCCTTTTCTAAAAGATAATCTGCAGTATGAGCTGTGCCATATACTGTTTCATATATATTTTTATCTTTTATGCGAAAATCTGCACTTAAATCTATTACTATCTTATTTTTTTCATACAGTATTTTTGCTGTTTCCATTGCTGTTTTATGTGGAAGACATAAGAAAAATACATCAGCCTGTTTTGATACACTTTCTATATCGTTTTCAACTAACACCATATCGCATACACCCTGCATTAAAGGGTATACTTCTGAAAACGGTTTTCCTGCATAGCTTTCTGATGTGATTACAGTTAAATCTAACTGGCTGTGCCGCATAATAATTTTAACAAGCTCTACACCTGTGTAGCCTGTTGCTCCAATAATTCCTGCCCGCATACTTACTCCATTTAAAAAATGATTAATTTTTTTATTTATATAATTTATTTTAGTAAAAATAAATAGAAATATTTATAAACTTTATTTATAATCATAAAAAAAGAATAAATAAGGATAAAATATATGAAAATAAAAGTATATATTCAGCCCAACTCTAAAAAATCAGGCTATGCAGGGCTTTATGACGGAATACCAAAATTAAAAATTACAGCACCACCTGCCAGCGGTGCTGCAAACAGTGAAATTATTAAAATATTTTCAAAACTGTTAAATATTTCAAAATCTGATATTACAATATCTTCAGGGCAGGCTTCCAGGTTAAAAATATTAGAAATAAATACAAATAAAACCTGCGAAGAAATTACTGCATTATTAGAAAATTTTTAACGCTCAATTTCCCCGCGGTAACGCATTATACCACCCATATCTGTAACATTTTCATAACCCATTTGGTTCATTACTCTTGCAGCTGATGCACTTCTTGCCCCGCTTAAACAGTAAACAAAAAAAGGTGTAGATTTATCTTTATATTTGGAAGCTACACTTTCTATATTTTCTACAGGAATATTTATACTGTTTGGAATATGGCCGTCCTTATATTCTGAAATTGTGCGAACATCTAATATTATGCTGCCATTAATTGATTTTGCTTTTTCAAGCTCTCCATTTATATCCTTTAATTTAAACATATCAAAAAAACCCATGATAAACTCCTTTTTAATACAATTTTAGTATTATTATAATGAAATATAATAATTGCAAGGCTTTTTTTATATTTCTTGACATTTTTGCGTTTTTTACTATATTTTATAGTATGGAGTTATGTAAGGTATTACAAAAAGTAAGCCAGGGATTATAAATATATCCTTGGCTTTTTTTGTTTTATGGCAGGCTTTGGAGCGAGGGTCTGTAAATTTATAACTTCAATTTAGGTATTACGGCTTAGATGGATTTTATGCCTTGGCTGCATGGATGCAGGCTAATACACTTTGTATTTAAGTGAAATATGTCCATGAATACAGGGAAGATTCATGACTATCTATGCCAGGTGAACAACACCGGTTAATATTAGCACCATACCTAAAAATAAGAGAAAAAATCTCAAAAATAAAAAACTGCCATGCGCAAAATTTATGGGCAGTAAAAATATGCAGGGATGCATAAAGTGCGAATCAAGTCCAGAATCATCAAAGGACAATTTTTATTTGCATTAATAAATAAGCATATCAGCTTATAATAAGGCGGTAGAATATGATTAATAATATTAGCGGACAAGCCGCAGTAACATCTACGTCTAATAATGCTCCGCAGAAAAAAGAAAAAAATAATATGTCTTCACAAAGTACTTCTTCTAATACAAGTGCACAAAACACTGGATTAGGAAACAGTGCAGCTTCAGGCAGTAATATGGCAGCAGCTGCAAATACCACTGCATCAAACAGTATGCAGCAGGATTCAGCCATATTTTTAAGCCAAAGCACAAGTACAAATACAAGTGCAGCTGCAAACACAAGTACAAGTGCAGGACAGGCACAAGGGAATAACCCTGATAATGTTGACTATCAAAAAGAAGCATTAACTAAATTAATTAGTGATTTAAGAAAAGATTATATTGAAAGAAATCATTATATTGATGAAAATACTCAAATTTCAGTTTTGCAGATAGTCAATACAGAAACGGACCATGTTATTGGGCAGTATCCATCAGACCTTTATTTAAGTTTATTAACTAAGGTCAGGGAGTCTCAAAAACAACTAGTAAACCAGACAATTTAACTCGCTCTATAATAGTAAGGGGGTGTAAAAACCCCCTTAACTTTTTAAAAAAAATTTTTTGATATACTATTGCATGTAATTATATTTTAAAGCTGAACTAATCTTAAAAGGCTTGTTGTACCAGTCTTTCCAGACGGCATACCAGAAGTTACAACTATTATATCGCCCTGTTCTGCAAGACCTGCCTCTATTGCTTTTATCTTAGCTGTTTCCATTACAGAATCCATATCTGTCATCATTTCTGATATTACACCCTGTGCACCCCAGATTAAGCTTGTCATATTACATACTTTTTCATTATAAGTTAATACTAAAAGCTCACATTCTGGTCTGAATCTTGATATACAGTAAGGGGCAAGACCAGTAGAAGAATAACTTACTATACATTTTGCACCCACATCTTTTGCAAGCCAGCAGGCTGCCCTGCCTATTGCTAGTGTAATAGAATGGCTTTCTCTGAAAAGTGAATAATCAAAATCAGGAGTATGCTTATTATGCCTTTCTGCAGCACTTGCAATTTTAGCAAGTGTAGCAACTGCTGTATCTGGATAATCGCCGTTTGCTGTTTCATCTGAAAGCATTAAAGCATCTGTACCGTCAATAACAGCATTGGCTACATCTGTTGTTTCCCCCCTTGTAGGACGCTGCGCTTTTACCATACTTGCAAGCATCTGGGTTGCTGTGATTGTTATTCTGCCTGCTTTTCTTGCCTGCTTAATAATATATTTCTGCACATGTGGTATTTCTTCAAGAGGCATCTCAACACCTAAATCTCCCCTTGCTACCATTACACCATTTACCACATCTAATATTTCTTCTAAATTATCTACTGCCTGTGGTTTTTCTATTTTTGCTATTAAAAGCGGTTTATGTTCACTTGCATCTATTATGCTTTTTATTTCTTCTAAATCTTTTGCAGAGCGCACAAAAGAAAGTGCTACAAAATCAAGTTTTTCTTCCAGTGCCATTTGTAAATCGCATCTATCCTTTTCGCTGAATGCAGGCACATGTAAATCTGACTGTGGCATATTTACACCTTTTTTTGTATAAGCAACACCGCCAGTTATTACTTCACATATTACTTTTACACCATCTATTCCTGTAACCCGCAGTTCCATCATACCGTCTGCTAAAAGTATACGCTCACCGACATTAACTTCCTTATGTAAATCATCATAATCAACAGGCAGTGCATTTTCGCACTTTTCCTTAGTAGATGCTAATGCTATATATTCCCCAACGATTAATCTGACACCTTCTTCTGGAAGTTTGCCAAGCCTTATTTTTGGACCGCATAAATCCTGTAAAAACCCAACATGCACACCCATTTCCTGCGCTATACTTCTTACTAAATTAATTGTGGCTCTGTGGCTTTCATGAGTACCGTGAGAAAAATTAAGCCTTGCCACATTCATACCATTTTCTATCATTTTCCTAATTGTTTCAGGGTTATTGGATGCCGGACCTATTGTACATATAAGTTTCGTCTTTGTGATTGCTTTCATTATAAATTACTCCATCTATTTCTAATCGGTTAATAACATATTCTTTTTTCAAGTTAATTTCAATATTTTTATATTAATTTATCCTATTCTTTCAAATCCATTCATACCTGTTAAATTTTCACGCTTTATTTCAAAAAATTCTAAATCTTTATCCTGCATTTCTCTCCACACTACTTTACAGTTTTTTATTCTAAGCCTTGAAAGTTCTGCTGTAATATTTACTTTTGAACGGACTGTTATTAAATATGAATTTTCATAATGCCTTGTTACACTTATTACTGTTTCACCTATTTTTGTAAAATTCAATTTAATAAATGCAGAATAAGTGCCGTTACTGTTTTTTACAAACCTCATAACACCATCATCAAAATCAAGCTCCTCATTTTCAAAAAATGAGAAAAAATCACTGCTCATCAGTGCATTAGCAATCTGCATTTTATTTATTGCACTTTCTGCCTGACTGTTTTGCTGAACATAAGCAGCAAGTTTCATATCTCCATCTAATGATGCACCCTTTAATACTTTATTTTCAAAAAACTGGCCGCTGTTTCTTAATGTTTTCTTTATGTCATCTGCTAAAAATGATGTTAAATGAACTGCACCAAAATCTTTTAATATATTTACAATCTCTTTTTGGTTAAATGTGGAAATCTCTTTTGCCATTACAGCAAGAGACATTAGTTTAGGAGAAATATTTACTTCTTTTAATGTTAAAACAGGTTCTGTTTTTATAACTTCTGCTAAAATTTTTGCACTGCTTGGGTTAGATATGATATTTGACTGATAAGTTTTTCCACCTATTTCAACACTGAATAAGCCGTTATTTGATGATATTATTTTTGCACTGACTTTATCGCCAGTATTAAGCAGATTTATATTATTTTGCTTTAAAAGTTCCACTTCCAAAGGGGAAGTTTTAACCACCATTAATTTTAAGCCGTTTCCAAAAAGTAAATCCTTTGATGTGGCTTCTACATTTCTGCCGTTAATATTTAATATATAACTGCCATTTCTGCCAGCCTTTGCACTTGCAGCATAAACAATATCACCTGATTTTAAATCATTTGGCTGCATATTATTCTGGTAGGCAGAAATTATCATATCCATAAGTTTTACCCCTTAGGAGTAAGCCTTAAAGCAAGCTGCACTTCTGTTATAGATATACCCAGCTCTCTTGCTATATCAATGCTGGCCTTGCCTGAATTACTAAGCTCTAATATTTTAGATTTTAAATCTTTCTTCGTTTCAGGCTGCTTTACCTGCTCTTGTTCCTTTATTTCCTGAATATTTGCTGCCGCCTCTTTTTTCACTTCCGGTATAATATTTTTAACCGGCTCTTTTTTCTCAGGCTGCTTATATGTATATTTTTCACCGCTTATTTTTTCATACCTTAATATTTTTTCATCAACTAAATCTGATAAATCTTCTAATACTGCCTCTTTTGATTTAATTGCTGCTTCAAGGCTGTCTGCAAGCCGCTGGCTTTCCAGCACCATTTCATGCATATTCTCTAAAATACTGTATGCTTCCGTTGGTGAAAAATTAATCAGTTTCCTCTCCACATTTCTTATTCTTATAATCAGACTAATTATTAAAATTATTAATATAAAATTCAAAATATAACTAAGCAGTATTATTAATGTGTTACCCATATTATCTATTAGCCTCTTTTAGCATTTCTCTTTCCAGCCTAAAAATATATTTGATTATTTTATCTTTCGTATCAAAATTTAAATCAGTAAATAAACATTTATATATTATATAACTTCCTGACTGCATTAATTTTTCCACTGTGCATAAAGATGCAAAGGAGAAAAAACCGCCGCTGTCCCTTATGCTTGTATATATAAATATTTTATCATGTAATATTTCTTTATCTGATGCAAAAATAAGACCATCTTCACTTATAATAAGGGATAGATAGTCTTCTGCACCCTCTATTTTTTCCTTTGGTTTTAATAGATATAATATCTCATCTAATTTAGAATTAATATCTATTAAAAATGTTATTATTTCCCTGTTTTCTACTTCATCCCTTGAATAAACTTCTTTAAGCCTTGAAGCAGTAGAATTTAATTCCTGCCTGTTTATATTTGCAGCAAGTGATTTATACTTATATTCATTATCACTTCTAACTTCTGCTATGCTGAATATATGGCTGAATTCTAAATAATGGTTTTCAAAAAACTTATTATTAATATTTTCTTTCTTTTCAAAAGTGATAATACCATTATCTACATTTTTTACTTCTAAAAGAAAAATATTTCTTTCACTGCCATTATTTTCAGGGTAAATAATAATACTTTCTTTATCAAATGCCCACTGCTGCTCTACTTTAATCTGCAGTTTATCACTTTCTAAAATAGTGCCGTATACTGCCTCAATTCTGTTTCCATTAATAACTGATATTTTAATACGTTTCTGCATATTATGCCTGAATATCTATACCGCCGTGATGATTTTCTTTTCTTTCTTCCTGCTGTTTTTTATTTTTTTTACGTTTTTCTCGTTTTTTACGTTCTTCTTCCATTTTAACAGCATTATCTGCCACACCGGCACTTTCTGTTTTAATAGTTTTACCTACTTCTTTCTGCTTTTTTTCAAACTCTTTTTGAAATTCTGCCAAAAAAGCAACATTTTTCTGCTCCTGACCTTTCTGCATACTGTCCTGCATCTGCTCAGGTATATAACTTCTTGATACTACTGTTGATACATCGTAAGGAGTTGACATATTAACCTCCTGTATATGCTTTTATTTCATATCGTTTTTTTTATGTTAAACTTTATAGTGCCGTATATTAAATATAATGAAAATATTTTGAAATAGCAAGTATATTAAATTAATGCTGCCTTTTAATAAAATAAAAAACCCAGATTTTACTCTGGGTTTATATTTAATGTTTTTTCATATAGATTATACAAGTTCCTGCATTTTTCATTGTAAAATCTTCTGAGATTTTATTTAATGTTTCAGAATGTCCTAAACATAAGTAGCCAGGGTCTGTAAGCATATTATAGAAATTTTTAATAGTTCTTTGCTTGCCATCCATATCAAAATAAATAAGCACGTTACGGCAGAAAATAACATCTACCTTGCCTATTAAGCTTGTAATAGTTGGCACAGTAATATTTCCTGTATTAAAACGCACATGACGTTTAATATCTTCTTTAATAAAATAGCTTTGACCTTGAACATCAAAATTTCTCATAAAATCTGCAGGTACACCCCTAAACGATGCCTGTCTGTATTCACCTTTTTTAGCAAGCGCTACAACTTCAGAGTTAATATCTGTTGCTATAATATCTATTGATGCTTTCTCAAATAAACCTGCGTTTTTCAAAAGTATTACAATAGAATAAGGTTCTTCACCAGTAGAACATGGGGCAGACCATATTTTAATACTTCTTTTACCTGCTTTGATTAAATCAGGCACTATGTTAGATACAAGATAATCTAACTGACCACGTTCCCTTAAAAAATATGTTTCATTAATTGTTACAAGGTTGATTAATGTATCAAGCTCTTGTTTTTTCTTAATATCATATTTTAAGTAGTAAATATAATCTTTAAAAGAAGTAAAGTTAAGGTCTGCAAGCCTTTTTGAAAGCCTGTTTTCAAGTAAATATTTTTTGTTTTCTGCAAACATTATACCTGAATTTCTATAAATAATATCCTTTAACTCTACAAACTCTTGGTCATTAATTTTAATTGAATTTAAAAGCATAACATCTACTCTCCAATTTCGCCTATGATATGCTCAAGGATATATTTATTAGTTTCATCTTTTTTAAGTCTTGCTCTCAATAAACTTTCATAACCCACTGGTTTTTGTTCAAGTATGATATTTACTGCATTATACCTAACTAACCAGCTTTCATCTGTATTATACAACTTCATCGCAGCTGTTAATGCAACAGGGCCATGCATAAGGTTTAATGAATTTAACGCTTCTTTTCTTATATCCTCGTTTGCATCATCTAATTTTGATAATAAAAACGAAGGGTCTACGCCTTTACATTTTCCTAATACTTCTATAATTGCCAGTTTAACATTCTGCTCAACTTTATCATAAAAATTTTCTATTTTTTTGATAATTTTTTCATCATCTATACCAGCTAATGATTTAGCAGCAAAAAAACCAACCCAGTTGTCTTTATCGCCGATTTTATCAACTAATGTTTCTGTAAATTCGCCGCTTCCCCTTCTAGACAAACCTGATGCTGCCGCCTCTCTTACCTGTATTGAATTATCATCAAGTAAACCAAGCAGTATTTGACCAACCTTTTTATCTTTAAAAAGTGATATTTTTTTAGCAAGCTGAACGCGAACATACTCATCTTCTTCTGTTTTTAATGCGTTTGATAAATATTCAAATGCTTTTTCATCATTGATTAATGATAATGCATATATTGCAACAAGACGTATACGCATATCTTCATCATTTAAATATTTTGCAAGTTTTTCAGAATCAGTTTCATCTGAAAGCAGAGCAATAGAGGCTGCTGCTGCTTCAGGCACGCCTATTTCCTTACTTGTTAAATAGCTGTATAACTGCTCTTTTGAATGTGTATCGCCAACCCAGCCAAGAACTAATATCGCAGCTGATTTAACACTTGCTTCACTGGCATTAAGTGCTTTCCTGTATATTTCTATGTTATTATAATCCTGCGCCCTGCCCATAGTAAGTATTGCATACTCTACAAGTAAAGGGTTGCCGCCATTAATAAGCTCTATTAATTTATTTTGGATTTTTTCATCATAGTTTGCTGCTAAATATTCTGATACTGCGCCTGCTTTTTCTGTATCAAAAAATCTTTCAAATAATGCATCAAGTGGAAAAGATGAATAATCATCTTTTATAGTAAAAAGCTTTTGCAGATTAGTTGACTGCAATACCTGTGCAATCTGGTCGCTTACATTTAAAAGCTCAATATTTATCTTCCTAAGCATTGCAAGTTTTTTAACAGCTACAAGACCTGCTAAAAATTTACTTTGTATATATGAGCATTTATATAAATCAATACCTATCAATACAACTTCGCTGTGTTTTTCAACAATATCGCATACTTCTGTAATATCAGATAAGCTGTTATCAGGGTTTATATGAGCTTTAAATACTCCATTTTTTATTTCGTATTGTAACTCACCCATAAGATTAACCTATTGCAGCTGCTTCTGTATCATAAATTTTAAATACTTTATCAAGACCTGTAAAAGAGAACATTTCTCTAATATCTGAATTCATATCGCAGAGAGATACTTCTTTTTTATTTTTGCTTGCTGTTTTAAATAAGTCAATGATTTCTCTTAAACCAGATGAGTTCATATATACTACACTTTTAAAAGATAATACAACAGCATTGCCTTTATTAAGCAGATTATTTATTTCTGCTTTAACCTGAGCTCCTGTTTGAGCGTTAATTTCGCCTTCAAGATAGGCAATATTTTTTCCATTTACATTTTTAATATTCATATTATCTCCTCCTGAATTAATGAATATGAATTATTTATCTTCTTCTTTCTTTTCTTCTTTTTTATTGCGTTTAATTACAAGTATTGTAATATCATCTTCAAATGGTGCACCTGCTGTAAAATCTCTTACATCTTCCATAACTTCTTTTATAAGCCTGTCTGCAGGATAATCATTAAACATCATAAGTTTAGATACAAGCCTGTCATAACCATACTGCTCCCTGTGGCTGTTCATAGCTTCCACAAGCCCGTCTGTATACATAAAGAAAATATCGCCTTCCTCTATATACCATTTTTTTTCTTCAAAACTTAAACCTTCAAATGTGCCAAGAAACATACCTGATGCTGTAATTTTTTTAACTATAAACTCTGATGAATCAAAAAATAATACAGGGTTGTGGCCAGCTGAGGCTAAATTAAATGTGCCGTTATGAGTATTTAATACTGCATAAAACATTGTAACAAAATCTTTTGTATGAATGTTATCACATAATATATCATTGACCATAGTAAGCGCATCTGATGCAGAAATTACATCAAATGTATAACTTCTCATAATAGCCCTTGTAATAGCCATAATAACAGCAGCAGGAGTACCGTGGCCTGAAACGTCTGCAACAACAAAACCCCAGTAGTTATTGCTCATCTGTATACAGTCATAATAGTCGCCACCTGCCTGCTCTGCTGGAATATATGTTGCTCCAAAATCATAACCGCTTACTTCAGGCAGCTTTTCAGGTAAAAGACTTTCCTGAATATGACCTACCTGTTTCAATTCTTCTTCTATCATTGCCTGAACTGTTTTTAATTTTTCATTCATTCTAAGCAAATCAGTATTCATAATAGACATTTGACGCTGCTTTTCTTTGATTTCTTCCTGACTTTCTCTAATATCATCAATTAATTTAATTTCTCTTGTAGTATCTCTTAAACTTTCAACAATATATTTATCAAATTTAGAAAACATTATAGTCATATGCTTATCATGCATCTGCCTTAATGCTTTTATGTTATTTGTTTTAAAAGGACAGTCTTTGCACGGCTCTTGAAACCCATAAACATTATAACATTTATTTCTGCCTATATCTTTTATACCTGATGTATCTTTAAGCATTTTATTAATAGTTTTTATGTTATATTCTTCATCAACTATCATAATGCCTTGAGCCATATTGTCTATTGCTTTCTCAAGAAAATTTATTTCATTATCTTTAATATTGCGCTCATGAGCAAGCCTGAAATTATTTGCCTTAGATTCTTTGCTGGAATGTGTTAATTTCTGACGCTCTCTTTCAATCTCAGTTATATCTATAAAAGATGAAACATATAAATCATCTGCAATACGTGTAAAAGCAGAGCGTGCAAACATACGCTCACCTTTATATGTAACTATGTCTTTAATTATAACTTTTGTGCCTTGGAAATTTTTATCTTCTGCTATTGGGCAGTTTTTACATGGCTGAGTATAACCGTGAATAATGTTATAGCATTTTTTATTTATCATCTCATCAGGGTGCTTGCCTGAAATTAGCGATACTCGTCCATTTGTAAATTTTGTATTAAATTCACTATCTACTGCTATAATGTATGAATCCAGGCCATCAAAGAGCCTTGTTAATGTATTTAAATCCATATACCCACTCTGCAAAAAATGCTTACTTATATTTTAACAATTAGATTATACAAAAAAGAATTTTATTTTACAATAGTAAGATTATATTTTTTTCATTTTTATTTTTATAAAGGCAGTAGAAAATATTTTAAGGCATTATATACATGCACATTTATTTTATTTAATTATTTTATAACTTTATCTTGTAAATTTTAGAACTATCATAATAAATACTGCTGCTAAACTAAAAACTGCTGCATAAATTATTAATTTTAGTGCTACTTTTTCAGATGTAAACATAAGGTCTGATTTATAATTTGCAATCTGCTCATCTACGCTGTCTAGCTTGCTCATTATTTCTTCAATAACTTCCCTGTTCTTTTTTAAATCATCTTCTGCTTCATATTCTATAATATTACCTATATATACTATTGTATACTCAATTAAAGAAAAAAGAGCATTTCTTAAATATACAAACTGATATGTAAATGTATAATATGGAGTTTTTAATAGTTCAGGCAGTAAATCATATTGAATCTTTTTCAGACGCTCCCTTGTCTGTGATGGAATATCATTAATATCAGGTATTCTGTCTATTTCATTTAATACCCTGCGTATAAGCTTATAATACTGTGATGCAAGCTCTGGAACGGCACTTGTTTTTAATTTTATTTCCCTTCTTGTTACTTTATTTGCCTTTAAAAAGTTTTTAATTAATACCATGGCAGAAGGAACCTGCACTTTTTTACGCTTACGCACTACCTTAATAGAGCGTTTCATATCTATGGCTATTAATGTTTCAACTATTTCATCAGTACCAAATACAAAGTGATTAGAGCCTTCTAATACATCCTTTTCTTCAGGACCCATTTGACCGTTGGTAAAAAAGAAAAGACGAGTAACATTTTCGTCATTCATAGTGCGAAGAACGTCAGTTGTAATATAAGGGTCAAGCACTTCCCCCGGCTTAACAACCTCTATCCATACAACTGCTGCCTGGTCTTCACGGCTTTGGTATGTCCATATTTCTATACGTCGTTTATTATCAATATCTTTTACTGTTCTATGAAGTGAATAGTTAAAATCGCCCATAACTTCACTAACAAAGTTGTAAAACTCTGTAAGTTTAATGTTATAAAGCTGTTCATACCTAGCCTTGCGTTCTGAATCCATATATCTCTACTCGTCTGTTTTTAAGACTGCCATTTTTACTATTTTTTTCAAGCGGGTATCTTGTACCAAGCCCTACTGTTCTTATCCTATCGGCATCATATCCCTTTTCAATAAGCAGTTTTTTTATGTGCTCTGCTCTTAAATATGAAAGTTCATAGTTACTGCTGTATGTTGTATTTTTACCGACCGATACATCATCTGCATTACCAAAAAGTACATAATCCCTGTCTTTTGGCAGGTTATCAAATATTTTAGATATATTATCATCAAATATAGGTGCAACATTTCCAAGAGTAAAATGTATTGTAACAATTAATTCAAGTTCATTAGAGGTTGGCAGCAGGTTTAAGTTATCTAAAACATTTTTATTACCCTGATTTTTAGATACTGTAACAGCAGGCTCTTTTTTAGCAGGAGCAGCAGGAATAACTACCGCATCTTCAAGAACTATTTTATTTGGTATTTCTGTTTTTATGTTATCTGTAGAAAGGTTATATGGCTGCTTTACACGCTCTTTAATAAGCCTGACGCCTATAACAGTCCAGCCGTTTAAGGCAACATTATTAAAAGCTTCCTGCTCTGTCATAGCCATTACTGTCATTGTGGTAATGACTTTTGACATATTATTTTCTATTTTAACTTCATACATATTCTGTTCTTCGTATGTTGTAGCAGCATATAAACTACCGCCACCAATAATATGGTTTTTTTGGTATGTTACGAGGAACAGGATTGTGCACAAAACTATTACTGTTGTTTTCTTCAAGGTTATAATCCTTTAATGCCTGAGCCATTTTTTCATCAGGATATGTGGCTACTACTTTAAGGTCATATATTATATCATAGCCGCCATTATAATACAAAAAAGCATCAGGCGGCAGCTTTGATGCTGTTTGAAACCTTGTTGCTGCAGTGGTTACTTCATATACGTAAACCCTTGCTGCAGCAACTTGAACTAATAATATTAATAATATTACAATGGTAAAACTAACCGTTGCTATTTTTTTGAGAGATAAGTTCATCAATCTTATCCACTAAAAGCTGCTGGTTAATAGGTTTTTGAATAAATGCATTTATACCAGAAGCATTGATTTTTTTCCTGTCAGCAGGTTCCATTCTTGCAGACATTGCAATTATAGGTATATCATAACCTTTTTCTCTTATGCTGCGTGAAAGTCTAAATCCATCCATATCAGGCATCATAATATCACTAATGATTAAATCTATACTGCTGTCTCTTTCAAGAATGTTTAATGCATCTTTTGCTGATGGTGCTTCAACTGTTTCTATCCAGTCTTGTGATTCAAGCACTTTTTTAGTTATTTTCCTATCAGTAGAAGAATCATCACATACTAATACTCTTACAGCATTGCTTTTTTTAGCTGCGGACTGCTGCACACTGCCTCTTTTATTAGATGAAAGTTTTTTAGTATTTCTAATCCTTCTAGGCATATTTTGTGCAACTTCAATTACACCAGCAACATCTAAGATTAATCTTACACGGCCGTCCCCTGTAATTGTTGCACCTGCAATACCAGGATTTCCACCAAGATAATCACCAAGTGATTTAATAACGATTTCTTCCTGACCGATTAATTTATCAACTATAAACCCTAACTGCTTTTCTGCTAACGCTACAACAACTACATAGATTTCATCCTGCTCTAATTCATCAAGTGCAAACGCTTCATCTAAACGAATAAGAGAAAGAACTCTGTCTCTTAATTTTAAAACTTCCCTGCCTTCAAAAGAGTGGATTTCTTCATTTGTAATACGAACTGTTTCCACAACAGATGCAAGTGGTATTGCAAATGTTTCCCCTGCTACTTCAACAAGCAGTGCCTGAATAATAGCAAGTGTTAATGGAAGTTTTAAATAGAATGTAGTACCAGCATCTATTTTAGAATCAATAGTAATAATACCATTTAATTTTTCAATATTTGTGCGTACAACGTCCATACCAACGCCGCGGCCTGAAATATTTGTGATTTTGTCTGCAGTAGAAAAACCTGGTTTAAAAATAAGTGAAAAAGCTTGTTTATCATCCATACTGTTAGCTTCATCAACTGTAATAACACCTTTTTCTACAGCTTTACGTTTTAATTTATCTGGGTCCATACCAGCGCCGTCATCTTTGATTTCAATAACAACGTGGTTACCTTCATGATATGCAGATAAGTTTACTGTACCCATACGAGGTTTCCCTTTTGCAACACGTACATCAGGAGTTTCAACACCATGGTCGCAGGAGTTCCTAATCATGTGTAATAGCGGGTCGCCAATAGATTCAATAACTTGTTTATCAAGCTCTGTTTCTTCACCTGATATAATCAGCTCTATTTCTTTACCTGTATCTCTTGCAATATCACGTACAACACGTGGGAATTTATTAAATACTTTACCGATTGCAATCATTCTTGTTTTCATAATTGCAAGCTGTAATTCTGTTGTATTCATTCCTATTGCATTTGTTGCAACTAAAAGCTGCTCTACAAGGTATTCATTTTCAAATTTATTTTCAAGTTCCCCAGCTATTTGAGAAAGCATATTTCTACTTAAAACAAGCTCACCAACTAAGTTTACAAGAGAGTCTAAACGGCTTACATCAACACGAATAGTCTGCTCTACTTGTGTAGCCTGATGCACAACTTTTGGTGCTTCCTGTTTCTGTGGTGCTGCCTGAGGTTTTGGGGCAGCAGCAGGTGCAGCTTGTGCAGCTGAACTGTTATTTTTTGTTTTTGCAGTAAGTTTTCCTTCACTTGCAAGTTTTAAATCTTCAATAACTGATGCACAGTCTGTTGTATCTGTTCCGTTTTCAATATCACTTATTATCTGTTTTGTTTTATCTACAAACTCTAAAAGTGTATCCATAATTTCGCGAGTTACTACCATCTCGCCTTTACGAAGTTTATTTAATATATCTTCAGCGTGGTGAGTAAGCTCTGCCAGTTTGTTAAACCCAAGAAATGAAGATGAACCCTTCATTGTGTGAGCTCCACGGAAAATTTTATTTAAAAGCTCTAAATCATTTTGGTTGCTCTCAAGCTCAACAAGGTCATGGTCTAAATTTTCAATTATTTCATTAGTTTCAACTAAAAAGTCCTGAACTAATTCCTGCATATCATCATTATTCATATATCCACCTGCTTTCCTTATACACCAAATTCTTTAAGGAGTTTATCAACTAAATCCTGGTCTTGTAAAATTTCTTTTGTATCTTTAAACTTGTCTAATACGTCCACATCAATTACGTTCTGTTTTATGCCAAGTTTAATTAAAACAGACGCAAGTCTTTCTTCTAAAGAATTTACTACCTTGATGCTTTCATTAATTTTTGATTTTGTAACTTCTTTAAATTCAAGAGAAGAAACAATATCACAGCATATATCTTGACCTTGAATGGCACACTCTGACAACCTGTCCAGCATACCGCCGGCACGAGCATAATCCCCTGATGTTATAAACTGCCTTACAAGCTCAAGATTTTCTTTAATATCATCAATATTAAAGTTTATCTTATCTACAAATGCCAGCACATCTTCTGAAGCACTTTTAGAATCATTAATAACGCCGTTTAACACTTTCTCAAAAGCAGGAAGGTCGCTGTAAGCACTTTCCATAGCTGATGAAACAGTCTGTAATTTTTTTAGTGAATCATTAAAATACTGCGCTATATCATACAGCTCACTTTCTGGCTCAACAGTAACATCCACAACATCATATTTACCTTCGTTAATGTTGCGTGCTATGCTTAATAATTCATTCAGGTCTTTGAATTCGCTCATTTTATAAATCCAGTAATTTAAATACCTTTTCTTGTAATGTTTCAGGGGTAAAAGGTTTTACAACATAATTATTTACACCGCTGCGTAAAGCAGTTAAAATATCTTCTTTTGCAGCCTCTGTTGTAATCATTAAAATAGGTAAATCTTTATACTCGTCTTTTGCTCTAACAGCTTTAACAAATGTAAGACCATCCATTTCAGGCATGTTCCAGTCTGTTACAATCATATCTACCTTATTTTTAGACATAACTTCTAACGCCTCTAAACCATTGCCTGCTTCAAGAATGGTTTCAAAACCAAGCTTTTGAAGAGTATTTTTAATAATCCTTCTCATTGTAGAAGAATCATCAACAGTAATAATTGAGTGTGAGTAACCCATTTAAACCTCCGCTATATAGGTTAATATCCTTTATATTTATTCATTATTTTTTAATATGTCAATCTTTTAATTTACGAATACGTTCTGCTTTGCTCACAATTTCCTTAATTCTAAATCCAAAATAGCCGTCAACAATAACAACTTCCCCTCTTGCAATAACTTTATCATTAATTGCAAGCTCAATAGGGTCATCTGCATTTTGCTCCAATTCTACAATATTTCCAGGCCCTAAACCTAAAATATCTTTAAGAAAAAGTTTCGCACTACCCATTCTTACACTTATAGGTATATCAATATCAAGTAATAAGTCAAGATTTTTTGGCGTATTGCCGCTGCTTTCTGAAGGCTCATCATCAAAAGATATACCTGCATTACCAAGAAGCGCCTCAATACTGCCGTCATCTACAAGGTTATTTTCTTCCTTACTGCCAAGCTTTGATTCAATATTTGTATCAATAAAAAATCTAAAATCAAGCTCTGCACCATCCACATCACCCTTTAAGTCTATTACATAATATTCAGGACACTGGAAAAGTGCTGATGATGAATTTTTAATAACATCTTCACTTTTAAATGAAAACTTATTGCTAAACGCCTCCTCAAATGGAACGTTTAAACTGCTTAGCAGCTGAGATGTTAATTCCTGAACTGCATCTTTTGTATCATCATCAATTTCATCTTTACTTTCACCATCACCTGCAAGCATAAAGTCTGCAAGTTTAGTAATATCACGCGTTCTAAATAAAAGACCTGTTTCAAACCCGCCGTTATCTTCTTTGGCTGAAATAAGTGTTTCATTTTCATAAGGTGCAAACAGTGTGTCTGCATCACATTTTACCATTTCTCCAAGTGATAAATTTACTGTTCTAGAGCTTATGGCTGTTAAAGAAGATGCAAATGTAGAAACAACAAGCCCAGAAAACTTTTCCAGCTGAGGACTGTTTAAAAAATTAACCGTTTCTGTCATCATCCTGCTCCGTAGTTGCTCTTGTTATCTTGATAGCTTTTTTTATACCAAGAATACCTAAAGCTCCAAAAAATTTATGTTTATTACTAATATATACATTTAATGGCCGTTTCGCCTTTTTACTAAGAATTACAGTATCATTCTCACGTAAATTAAGGATTTCACCTATTTTTAATTTTGTTCTGCCAAGCTCCACAATAAGAGGAACGTTAATATTTTCAAGCAGTTCTAATATACGGGACTCATACTCCCCTGACCTGCCTTTTTTCGCGCCAATCAACCAGTCCTGAGAACTGATTTTATTAAGTATAGGCTCTAATATAAGTGCCGGCAGACATATATTCATCATACCTGTTGCTTCACCGAATTTTACTTCAAAAACTACAAGTACTACAACTTCGTTTTGTGCAACAATCTGAATTACGTGCGGACTGTTTTCACTTAATTCTTTTTTAAGCCTTACGTTTGGAATAATCTGTTTCCATACATCTTCCAAATCTTTAAGAATAAGTGTAATAATGCTGTCAATAATAGTCATTTCCAAAGGAGTAAGCTCCCTTACATGGAAAAGGGGCAGCCCCTGACCACCTAAAAGCTTATCTACTATAGGGAAGATAAGCGATGGGTTAATCTCTAATACAGCATTGCCCTGTAAAGGTATCATGGAGATAATGTTAAAACTTGTTGGGTCAGGAAGCGACATAAGGAATTCACCGTATGTCATCTGGTCAACACCTACAAGTGAAATATCTGTAATTGTTCTTAAAAAGCTTGATAAATTTGAGCTGAAGTTTCTTGCAAACTTATCATGCAGGTTTCTAATAGAGCGCAGCTGCTCCTTAGACACCCTGTCTGGCCTTCTAAAATCATAAACAGAGATTTTTTTCGGGACAAAATCGGGAGCATAATCATCAAAATCATCATCTCCGTCGCTGCTGCCACCACCTGATGAATCATCAGATACTGTGGACAAAAGGGCATCAATTTCGTCCTGACTTAAAATATCAGCCATTATTCACCTTTAATAATACTAATCTATTATTATATAGATACTATTCAAGTTCTATATTACAATTATTTTCACTAAATAGTCAATTTATTTATTAAATATAACTATTTTATTTTACATGGTATGTAATTCTTGCAGCTATTTCGTCAAGTGGGACGATTTCATCTGCAATACCAGCCTCTACAACAGCTCTTGGCATACCATAAACTATACATGACGGTTCATTTTGTGCAATAATTGTACCGCCCATTCTTTTTAAGTTAGTTAAGCCTTTACAGCCATCACTTCCCATACCTGTCATTATAACGCCTAAACATTCTTTGCCGTAAAGTTCTGCAATAGAATCAACCATTACATCAACACCAGGAATATTAAATACATTACTTGGCTCTGTTGAAAGCTCTGTATAAACTGAAGGACCAACCTTTTTAAATTTTAAATGATAACCGCCTTTTGCAATATATACAACATTTGGTTCAAGCTTTTCTTTACCCTGAGCTTCCACTACTTCCACTTTTGAAAGAGTATTAAGCCTTGCTGCAAGTGATTGAGTAAAGTTTGGCGGCATGTGCTGTGTTACAACCACAGGTACACCTAAATCTGCAGGCAGTAATGGTATAACCCTTTGTAATGACTGAGGACCACCTGTTGATGTGCCTAATGCTACCACTTTTTTTATGCCTGTTTTATTTATTACAACACGTTTTGAGCCGTCAATAGTCGCGCCGCCGTTTACACTGTTAGCAAATGGTGTAGGCACGTGATTCTGTGTTGCAAATGTACCTGAAATTTTATATCCAGGGGCAGCAGGAGCTGCAGGTTTTGGCTGTGTAGAAAATGATGATGAATGAGTTAAAAGTCTCATCATTCCTTTATTTCTTGCAAATTTTCTAATTTTATCTTTTAAACCTCTTTCAATATCTGCCCCGCCAAAAGATTGAGAATCTTTTGTCATAAAGTCAACAGCACCTAAATCTAATGCTTTTAATGTAGCATCTGCCCCCTCTTTTGTAAGTGAGCTTACCATAATTACAGGAGTAGGATTTTTTTTCATAATCTGTTCAAGAGCTGTAATACCATCCATAACTGGCATTTCTATATCCATAGTTATAACATCAGGGTGGAACTGCTCTGCCATTTCAACACCCTCTTTACCATTTTTTGCAAGACCAACTATTTCAATATCCGGCTCATGTGAAAGCAAAGATTCCAGAGCTTTTCTCATAAAAATAGAATCATCAACAATTAAGACTTTTATCTTATTCATAAATATCTTTTAGCCTCCTTTTAAGCTTCTGCATAGCTGATGTATGAATTTGAGATACCCGCGACTCAGTAATATCTAATACTTCTGCCACTTCTTTCATGGTTAATTCTTCATAATAATAAAGAGTAACTACCTGGCGCTCTTTATCAGAAAGTTTATCTATTTCTTCTGCCATTCTTTCTGTAAGATTAGCTTTCATAACCTCATCTTCCGGGGTTAAACCTGTGCTTCTTACAAAATCTACAAGGCTTGTATCTTCACTGTCTCCAACTGTTTCGTCTAATGATAACATTTTTTCATTTTCTTGTAAACCCATAAGACGATAAATATCTTCTTCGTTATATTCTGTATTATCTATTATTTCCTGTACAGTTGGTTTTCTTCCTAATTTTCCTGCAAGTTCATTTACAGCTGCATCAAGAGCTTTCAATCTTGTTCTAACATTTCTAGGCAGAAAATCAAGGTTGCGTAAAGAGTCTAATATTGCACCTTTTATGCGTCTTTCTGCATAAGTATTAAAGCTTACGTTACGGCTTTTATCAAACCTGTCCATTGATTCTATTAAGCCAATAGAGGCTGCAGAAAAAAGGTCATCAACATCAACACTGTCTGGCAGCGTACCTTTTAATCTGATTGTCCATGACTTTATCTTCGGCAGAAATTCCGCAACTATATTCTGCTTTTCTTCTTCAGTAAACTTTTCCACCTACTGCTCCTGCATTAAAGGATTTTCCAATAGTTTTTAAGTATTCTTGCAAGGCTGTTTGTTAATACTTTCACAACATAGTAAACTATAAAAAATAAAATTATGTCCCTTGCAAAATATGTAACTTTTAAATCAGGCACCATAAGCACTTTAAATAAAAAAGATGCCATCATTACTATAGATGCAATAAGTATAGGATAATATTTAAGAGATGTAATCATTTAAATACTCCTTTAAATAAATCATAAACATTTGCACTTTTCTGTTTTTCAACCGGTGCACCAATAAAACGCCTTGCACAGTCTTGAATATCTCTTGAAAATGCTGTTTTTGGGTCTAATATGCTGACAGGTTTCTGTGCTCTGATAGCTTTGCGGACATTTTTATCATCTCTTAAATGACCTAAAAGCTTTAAATCCATATTTAAAAACTTAGAAGCAACATTTTTAAGGCTTGCAAAAACATTATCTGAATTTTGTATATCATCAACCCTGTTAAATACAACATTAACAAGCTTAATATCATAAGTCTGCTTAATTACTTTCATAAACGCATAAGCATCTGTTATTGCTGTTGGCTCAGGCTGAGTAACAACAATTACTGTATCTGATATTGAACTAAACCTTACTACAGAATCAGAAATACCAGCCCCCGTATCAAATATAATAAAATCATATCTGTCATCAAGAGTAATGAAAATATTAAATATTTTATCAAAGTCTTCATCTGATAAGTGAGCAAGCTCCATAAAACCACTTGATGCAGGAAAAACATCAAAACCATAAATATCCTTTTTCAAAATATCATCAATGGTAGCTCTGCCCTCTAAATATTTCTTGATTGTGGCTGTAACTGATAACGATAACATAATATCCACATTAGCAAGACCTAAGTCTGCATCAAAAACAAGGACTTTCTTGCCAAGATTTGCCAGCTGACATGCAAAGTTAACTGTAAAGTTTGTTTTACCTACGCCACCCTTTCCACTGGATACAGAAATATAATGGCTGTTTCTGTTAGCTTCCCATGCTCGTCTTCTTAAAGTAAATGCCTGATCTGTCATTTGTCGCTCCATAAAGTAGGTATTTCCTGTAACATTCTCTTAGCAATTTTCCTGCCATCTGGTATTTCCATATCGTCAGGCACATTCTGCCCTGTTGTAACAAGCAATAGCGGCAGTTTCTTTTTTACAGGAATATTTATAAGCGGTCCAAAATATTTCGTTTCGTCCAGCTTTGTAAAAATAAGATAATCCGGCTCTAAAACCTCATATCTTTCAAATGTATCATAAAGCTCTATATGGTTTGATGCCATAGAAAGCACTAATGCCGTTGTGATACGCGAATCTACTTTAAAAAATTCTCTTATACCTGCTATCTGGCTTGTATCAAACTGACCTCTGCCCATAGAATCTATTAATACACAGTCATATTTATCTTTAACTTTTGTTACAACCCTTAAAAGCTCCTCTGGACTTGTAGCCACATATAAGGGCAGGTTTACTATTTCTGCATAAGTCTTTAACTGCTCAACAGCACCTATTCTAAAATTATCTACTGTAATAAGGCATACTTTTTTGCCGTATTTTAAAGTCATAGTAGCTGCAATTTTTGCAATAGTTGTAGTTTTGCCTACACCTGTTGGACCTGCTAATGCCACTATCTTATTAGTCATTACATCATAATAACTTTTTTCAACAGGTATTAATTCTGCCAGCTTGTCTATTGCTATGCTTTTTATCTGGGCTGCCGTAGCTTCCTTGCCCTCTATTTTTACTTCTATATCTTTTAAAAGCCTGTATGAAATTATATCATCAACACCGTTTTTTAAAAAAAGTGCATGGTAATCTTTTAATTTCGCAGGTAAATCTATAACTATATTATCGGATATATTGCTCTGCATATTAGCAAGCTGTTTTTTTATATCTCCAATATCTTCAAGCAAATCAGTAAATTTATCAAGCCCAACAGCCTTAATAACAGCAGCCATTCTTTCTGCATTTAATTCTGCCTGAGTTTTTGCCTGCTCCTGCTGTTTTTTTACTGATTTTTCTTCATCTTCTTCATACTTATGATGTTTTACCTGTTTTTTTTGAACAGGTTCAGGGTATTCTTCTATCTCCTGCCTAGGCATATATGCAGCAGGAATTTCATCATCCTCTATAATCTGCCTTTTTCTAACAGGCGGCGCGTAAAATGGCTCGTCATCTGTAATACCTGCCTCTGCCATAGCTTCAGCTAAATAATCATCATGCATATCATAAGTATTTTGATACTTCTGATGTGCATAAGGACCATAAGATGTATTCTGCGGCGCTGACTGTTTTTTTACAGGCTGCTGAACTGCCTGTTTTTCTGTATATACAGGGTGCTTTACTGACGGCTGTTTTTTAACTGTTTTTGTATAAGCAGAAGGATAATTTTCATAACCATACCCACTTTGTGCCTGTGTTTTCTGTTTATTTAAGGGCATACCGTCATATTCAACTGCAGCAGTAACTTCAAGCACTGGCCTTGCAAATAAACCAAAATTATTGCTTTTCATTACTTTACGCGTAGATAAAATAACAGCGTCAGGACCTAAATCCTCTTTTATCATACGCAGTGCTTCTTTCATATCAGATACTTCATATTTTTTTATCTTCATATAAAGATAAAGCTCCTTTTATGGATGCTTTCGCCCCTTTTATACATTATATCAATATATAGTATAGATTAATAAATTAATAAATGCAACAACTAGAAATAATTTTTATTAATTTTATTTTGAATAAAATATTTAAATATTCATTTTATAAGTATATACATTATATTTCACATTAATTATCTATTCTGCCCTTTTTCATTTTTTTTAGCTGAAAAATACCGTCAGTAGAATATATTATTAAACCTGTCCATATTAATATAAATGTGATAAGCATATTAGCACTGAAATATTCATGATATACAAAAACACCTAATAAAAATGCTATTGTAGGTGTAATATACTGTAAAATTCCTAATGTGCTTAAATGCAGAATCTTTGCACTGTATGAAAACCCAAGAAGTGGAAGTGTTGTTACAATACCGCCGCATATAAGCAGAAAACTTATAAGTGCATCCCCTTTTAAAACAGCACTTTCCCCATTTGATATAAGATAAAGAACATATATAACAGAAGGCACTGATATAATCAGCGTTTCCACAAAAAGACCAGTTAAGGCACTTGCAGGCACTAATTTTTTAATAATGCCGTATGTGCAGAATGTTACAGCAAAAAATATGGCAATATACGGCACTTTACCATAAACTATTATCATATATACTACACCAGCAAAGGCAAGCAGAACTGATAATTTTTGATATTTATTTAATACAACCTTAAATATAACAGCAGATGCTGCCACATTTAAAAGCGGAGTAATATAGTTACCCATACTGCTTTCAATAATCTTGTCATTTGCAACTGCCCATATAAAAAGCCCCCAGTTGCCTGCAATCAATATACTTGATAATATTAATGGAAGTATATTTCTAGGATTTTTCAATATATGTATAACTTCACCAGCTTTTTTTGTTACAAGTATTAATATGGCTGTAAAAACAAGGCTCCATATAGCCCTGTGAGCAACTACTTCCAAAGGGTTTACACTTGAAAGCTGGTGCCAATATATAACAAGAGCGCCCCATATTAAAAATGAAAAAAAAGCTACAATAAAAGCAAATGTTTTTTTATCCATATAGATTTCCCAAAATATAATGTTATCAACTTTCGCATATTATTATAACTTTTTTATTAGTTTAGCAAGTATTTTATTTTGAATTTTAAAACAAGCATATTTATTTTCGCTTCATTTTTTTTACAAGTTCTTTATCTTCTTTTCCTACCCTTAAAGACTCCCTGATTTTTTGAAGTGCCTTGTTAT
>DXAQ01000108.1 GCA_019116905.1 Candidatus Mucispirillum faecigallinarum
ATTTTATTTTTTATTTTTTTATTATTTAAAAGATGAAAAATAACAGGAAAATGTAACAATATAAATAAAAATATGCCGTATCAAGCTAATACAGCATAAATAAGGAATATAAGGATATTTCAAAAACAACTGCAATTTATTAATAACTACTAATACTATGCTTATATTTTAAGCAAATTATTGAAGAAACTATAAAAGGTCTCCTGCACTAATATCTTGCTGATAAACATATACACCTGTTTTATCTTCCATATACATTCTATCAACTCTATAATCATTTGGACCATCTATTTCAAATAATTTATTTTTTTCTTTCCAGAAACAGCGATAAGAATCAAATGGTTCATACGAAGAACGAATCAACTGCGTATTATTATCAGGAATACCACCAAACAATTTATAATTATTTTGATGATAAAACTTAAATATTTCTTCTATATTTTTATTTGGGTAAAACATAATCTGCCTAAATACACCTTCTGATTTTACTTCCATTACATATCTTTTATATTGTTTATCATATTTTGCTTTATTTTTATCAAATTTAATTTTTATTAACTCTGCAAAAGATTTGCCTGATGAAATCTCATCATCTTCTGCTAAATATTCATCAAGCTGAATACATTTATCTTGTTGTTTATGGGATATAAAATATGTATTGTGAACATCATCCATAGAAGTTTTATTAGTAAATAATTTTCCTTCTTTTTGCTCTGCTTCAGACATACATTCTTCATATTCATGGAAATTTTTCTCTGTTACTTTTGCTCTCCATTCATAACCATCTCCACAATCTACCGCATATAAGTAAACAGGCAGTAATAAAAAAAGTAATAAATATTTTAACATAAAATCTCCTCTTATTTATTTTATATTTTTACAGCTTTAAACTTTTACTGTTAAAAATAATCTAAAAAGTTTGCTGGTGTCTTATCCATATAATGACTTATATGACCACCTGCTTCAAATTCTGAAAAAGTATTTAAATAAGAGCTGTATTTTTTATTTAAATCATCTTTATTTTCCGTATAAACACAGGCAAGTTTTAAACTGCCGTCATTATTATATGAAAAAATTCTTACAAGAGGGCTTACTATTTTTACAGCCTCTGATTTATTAAATACTGGTGGGTTTTTATCATAATCTATGCCACTGTATTCTATATCATCATATACTGTGAAACCCTGAATATACACTTTATTTTTATAAATGACTGGTATATCAAACATATTTATGCTGTTTTTAGCGCTGGATGACCCATCATTAAGTGGTCTCTCCTGCTGCATAAGGACAATATTACCCCAAATCAATGATTTTGGAAGTTTTTTATAGTCATGGCCATAATATGTTCTTTTAATATGCGGAATATAATAGCCTTTGTCATTTTTTTTCATATACTTAAAAGAAACTGAAAAATCACTATTATTTACAGCAAAATATCCATTATCGTATTTAGTTACATACGTATTTACTGCCCTGTATGCCATAGATGTTGTTGCTTCTAATGTGCCATTATCCTGCTCAGCATAAAAATCTTCTAAAACTTCTGCCCTTGCTTTAAAATCTTTAAAATCAAGTATTTTTAATGTTTGTATATTTTGACATATTTCATCATCATTATATAAAAGATATACTGGGTTTTTTGTATCTTTTACATAGCCATTTTTAAAATAAAACGATATTGGTTTATATTTCCAATAATAAGCCACATCTTCCTCATTATAGTCTGATGAGAATGGTGGAACAAAGCCTGGCTCAAATGCCTGCTCAAATTCATATACAATTCTATTATAAAATACCTTTAAATTCTGAATATCTGTAATCTTATTACGCTCTTTCATCCAGTTTCTTTGGGATTTTATTATTACATCTTTAAAATCTGGCAGGTTTTCTGTTACAAACTTCAAATATTTATTATAAAGTTCATTTAATTCTTTATCTGATTTTGCAAGCTCTGCATCAGAACATATCATTTTTTCTACTTTTGTGCCTGCTTTTTTGCAGTCAAAAGACGGCTCTATTTTTTCTTCTGCATAAGAAATAAGAGAAGAATATAATAAAAAAACAATACTTAATATTAATTTATTCACATCTATAAACCTCAATAATTAAAGATAACGTGGTATTATAATTTAATATTTTATTTTTTTCAATAATTAATCTATTAAGCCTTAGACCGACGGAAGTTTACATATTAGTATATGAGTAAGACAAAAATAAAATAACACAGTATAAAATGAAAAGATAATACTGTAAAGGTATTAAGATTTTTCTTTTATACTAGACGGATATTTTTTTTGACCGTCGCGAGTTTACATATTAGTAAATGAGCAAGGCAAAAAAATAACAACAACGTATAAAAGGAAAAGATAATACCGTAAAAGATTTAACTTGAAAAATAATGAAAAATAGTATATATTAAGCGCAGTCAGGGCGGTTAGCTCTACTAAGGTTTTTTAATTAATCTTTAAACCGTTTGTGTTGCAACCACAAGCGGTTTTATTTTATGTTCATTTCAGCTTATATATAAAATAAGCTAGGGCTGTTACTATCATAAATATTGTAGTCCAGCTTTCTATCAACATAAGCTCATCTCCAAATATTTTAATATAAGAGCGAGCTAATCCGCTTGTATCCTGACTGCATTGATTTTATGCCATATTTTTATTATTTATTCAAGCCTATTCTTAACGATAATAACAGCAGGCAGATTTAAAAACAAAATAACAAATATATAGTAGAAAAAACAGAAACAATTTAGATATTATAAAAAAGAAAAAGCCTTGAATAATAAAGGCTTTTAGTAACGCGCCCAGCAGGAATCGAACCCACAAC
>DXAQ01000109.1 GCA_019116905.1 Candidatus Mucispirillum faecigallinarum
AACGACTGCTTAATGTGTTGCAATCGTTTTTAGATTTTACAAACTAGTGTTCTTTTTTATATTTTTCTTGACTATTGTAAAAACCGATTATATTATACATTTTTATTTGAAACAGGAGTTTGACTATGTCTATCGCAAAAAAAATTAATATATTTACTATATCATTAGCATTGTTATGCATAATTAGTAATATATTTTCATTTTTTTCAAGTTTATCATCTCTGAATTCATCAAAAAATCTTGATGCAATTCATTTAACAGCAAACCAGCTGTTATCAGAAGTAAGTGTTAATATTAATAACACATCTTCTACTCTTTTACGCTACGTAACACAGAAAAAAGACAGTGATTTACAGTCTTTAAAGCAGCTTGTAGAAAGCCCGGCTTTAAAAAATTATATTGATTTTATCACAAAGAATTCTAATCAGCTGAAAGATTTAAATGATATTTATAAAGCATCTAATGATAATTTTAACACATATAAAGCACATGTAAAGAAAAGTTATAACACATTTTCAAGCTTTGCTTCAAGAGGGGAGGAATTTTTACAAAGCCTTAATCAGACTAGAAATTATGTATCTAATGTACATGATAATGCCAGAAAAAAAGAAAGAGATTTTCTTAATCAGGATGTAGAAACAAGACTTTATTATGCTAACTTTATTGATGAGTTATCTAAAATAAAAGAAATTCTTAGTGAAGTTCAGTTTGATGCAAACGAAATATTATCAGGAACAAGTTCTAATGAAATGCTTTTTGAAAATATTACAAATGACCTTATTACTGTCAGACAGCATGCACAAAAACTTTATGAAGCATCAAAATTACCTGAAAATAAAAAATATCTTAATGATATTATAGAAAATGTCAGCGAAATGATAAAAGTAGCAAAACGTGTTTCACCTGATTTTAAAAGTTACGTGCAGGCTTTTACAGATGCTAACGAAGACGGTAACATGATTTCTGCTGAACTTTTAAAAATGACATCAACTCTTAATAATATTATGAGAAGTGATGCCAATAAAACAATTACTGCCCAATACTCATCATTTATTATATCATTAGTGTTTGCAATTATTTCTATAGTGTATGCAGTTATAATAATGTATGTATTAAACAGAAGTGTTATTAAACCGCTTAGATATACTACAAAATTAGTAGGCAGCTTAACTCAGGGCGACGGAGATTTAACTAAACGAGTAAATATCCATTCAAAAGATGAACTGGGACAGCTTGCCGGTTACATTAATATGTTTATTTCAAACGTTCAGGAAATAATAGTGGAAGTTAAATCATCAAGTGATGAGGTTGCAAGCGGAAGCGTGCAGCTTTCTGCTACAATGGAAGAACTTTCTACCACATTTTCTGCTCAGGCACAGCAGCTTTCCACAATGGCTGAAAGTATTGACAGTATAAAAACAATATCACAAAATACTTCAAATACACTTGAAAACAATATGAATGTATTAGAAAAAACAGCTACAGAAACTGATGACGGCGCAAAAGCCTTAAACGGCGTTCAAGAAAATATGATAAATATTAAAAATGAAACTGTATCACTTTCAGAAGCTATTGACAGGCTTGCATCAAGCTCTAATCAGATTGGTGAAATACTTGGAGTTATTAATGATATTGCAAACCAGACAAACCTGCTTGCACTTAATGCAGCAATTGAGGCAGCAAGAGCTGGCGAAGCTGGCAGAGGGTTTGCAGTAGTTGCTGATGAAGTAAGAAAACTTGCAGAAAGGACACAGCACGCAACAGGGGAAATTGAACAGATTATCGGTTCCCTGCAAAAAGATACAGAGACAGTTTCTATTGAAATGGGCAAATCTATTGAAAGTGTTCAGCAGGGTGTTGATAATATCGGCGAAACAAACAGCGGATTTATGCAGGTTGTAACAGGTATTAAAGATTTAAAATCAGATATGATGCAGGTTGCAGAGCAGGTATCAAACCAGTTTACTACAATAGTTAAAACAAATGATGATGCTCAGTCTATCGTTGCAGGGGTTGAAGAAAGCAGCTCCGCAGTTAATGAAATTGCCTCTACTGTGGAACATCTGCAAATGAGAACTGAACAGCTTAAAAACGTTATAAGCAGGTTTAAAGTCAGCTAAAATAGATAAACTGCCTGTATTATATAATGCAGGCAGTTTTTTATAAATTCATAAATTTTTCATTATTTTTTCATATATTTTTCTTCCATTTATGTAGATATCTAATAAAATTACTTGACTAATTTATAAAAAAAAGGCAAAAAGATAGCTTGTTAATATATAATATTTTGAGGGAATATGAAAACATTATCACAAAATAATTCATTAAGAAATATTGCTATCATCGCCCATGTTGACCATGGTAAAACTACTCTTGTAGATGCAATGTTTAAACAAAGCGGAGTATACAGAGAAAATCAGGTTACAGAAGAACGTGCTATGGACAGCATGGATATTGAAAGAGAAAGAGGTATCACTATCACAGCTAAAAACTGCTCAGTAAACTGGCAGGGCACTAAAATTAATATATTAGATACTCCAGGACACGCAGATTTTGGCGGCGAAGTAGAACGTGCATTATCTATGGTTGATGGCGCTATTCTTTTAGTTGATGCATCAGAAGGACCACTTCCTCAAACAAGATTCGTTCTAAAAAAAGCATTAGAACGCGGACTGCGCGTTATTGTGTGCATTAATAAAATTGACAGGAAAGATGCCAGACCTCATGAAGTTATAGATGAAGTGTTAGATTTATTTATCGATTTAGATGCTACAGAAGACCAGCTTGATTTTCCTATCCTTTATGCAATCGGCAGGGACGGTGTTGCATCATTAACTCTTGATGAACCAGGTAAAGATTTAAAACCACTTTTTGATATGATTTTAAAAGAAATACCTGCCCCAGCTTATGACGAAGAATCATCTTTTAAAATGCTTGTTTCTGATTTAGGATATTCTGATTACCTTGGCAGGCTTGCTATTGGTAAAATCAGAAGTAACGTTACAAAAATAAATGAAGGCCTTATCTATTTTAATGAAAAAGGCGAAGCAAAACCAGCAAAAGTTTCTAAAATACAGTCATACTCTGGTATGGATTTAGTAGATAACCCAAACCCACAGCCAGGGGATATTTTAGTTGTAGCAGGTATGCCTGAAGTAACAATAGGCGATACAATATGCGCAAAAGATAATACTGAACCACTGCCTAGAATATCAGTAGATGAACCAACTGTTGCTATGAAATTTACAATCAATAAATCACCTCTTGCAGGTAAAGAAGGTAAATTAGTACAGGCTGCAAAAATAAAAGAAAGGCTTGCAAAAGAAGTATTAAGAAATATTTCTATTAAAGTAGAAGATGCAGCAGAAAAAGACAGCTTTATTGTTAAAGGCAGAGGCGAATTACAGCTTGCAATATTAATTGAAGAAATGAGAAGGGAAGGCTTTGAATTAAACGTAGGCAGACCTCAGGTTATCTTCAAAAAACAAGGCAGCACTCGTTTAGAGCCGATTGAAAATGTATATATTGACTGCGAAGAACCATACCTTGGGGTTATTACAGAAAAACTTTCTATGCGTAAAGGCAGAATGACTAACCTTGTAAATAAAGGCACAGGCAGGGTAAGAGCAGAGTTTTCAGTTCCTTCCCGCGGCCTTATCGGTTACAGAGATGATTTCCTTACAGATACAAAAGGAACTGGTATTATGAATACACTTTTTGCTGGCTATGAAGAATACAGAGGAGATTTCCCTGTTCGCCATACAGGCTCACTTGTTTCTGACAGGGCAGGTGTTGCTGTTGCTTATGGTCTTTTCCATTTAGAGCCAAGAGGACAGCTTTTCGTAGTTCCTGGGGACCCAGTGTATGAAGGTATGGTAATAGGTGAATATAATAAAGATAATGATTTAAACGTAAACCCTTGCAAAGAGAAAAAACTTACAAATATGCGTGCCTCAGGTAAAGATGAAGCACTTACATTACGTCCTATACTTCCTATGACACTGGAAAAAGCTATCCATTTTATTGCAGATGATGAAATGGTGGAAGTAACACCACATTCTGTGCGTATTAGAAAAACAATACTTTCTGCTCAGGAACGCCACACATTAAGAGGCAAACAGCTGCAGGGTATTGAAGAAAATCTTGATGATGATGAATAAAATAAATTTTTAGATTAGTTTTATGCCCGTATAATATAAATTATACGGGTTTTTTTATGAAGTAATTATTATAAAAGATTTGTGTTTTAAATAGTATACTTTGCCTGTATTACGGCAGACAAAGTATATTTTATGAAATTATATTATAAACTGTTATTTTGAACCGCTGATAAATTCTTTAAACCTTTCAAGAAGATTTTTTAATTTAGAACTAAACATATCGTTTTCTTTTGATTCTGCACGCATATTTTCAAGCACTTCTTTCTGCTCTTTTGAGAGGTTTGTAGGTATTAATATTTGCAGGTCTACATAAAGGTTACCTACATTATACCCCTTAACAGAAGGCACGCCCTTTCCTTTTAATGTAATACGCTCGCCTACCTGTGTGCCTGGTTTTACTTTTATAGTTTCTTTTGTGCCGTCAATTAATTCTATTTCAAACTCGTTGCCTAAAATAGCATCAAAAACAGTAATAGGAAGTGTTAAGTGTAAATCGTTATCAATACGTTTAAATATTTTATGGTCTTTAACTTTTATATGTAAAAGTAAATCACCGGCAGGTCCGCCGTTACTTCCTGCATTACCTTCCCCGCTGACACGCATAATCATTCCGTCATCAATACCAGCAGGTATTTTTACTTTTATCTGCTTTTCTACTGTATGGCTGCCTTTACCTTTACAGTCTTTGCATGGCTCTTTTATTATCTGACCAGTTCCATTACATGCAGGGCATGTGGTGCGCACTGCAAAAATACCATTTCTTTGTGTAAAAACACCTTGTCCGTTACATTTATCACATGTTTTCATACCGCCAGGTTCTGCACCTGTGCCGTCGCAGCGTTTACAGTTTTCACTTTTTTTAACAGTCAGTTCTTTTTCTACACCAAAAACAGATTCTTCAAATGTAAGTTCCTGATACATTTCTATGGACTGCCCCTTAGCCGGCCTGTTTCTAGAACGCCTTGAAGAAGATGAGCCAAAAAATTCGCCAAATACATCACCAAGTAAATCATCAAATACGCTGCCAGTTGAGCTAAAACCGCCCATGCTGTCATCCATTACTCTGCCGTAAGTATCATACTGCTGTTTCTTATCAGGGTCTGAAAGAACTGCATAAGCTTCTGCCACTTCCCTAAATTTTTCAGCAGCCTCCTGGTCCCCAGGGTTTTTATCAGGGTGATACTGCAGCGCTAATTTTCTATATGCTTTTTTTATCTCTACTTCTGTTGCTGTGCGCTCTATGCACAATACTTCATAATAATCTCTAGCCAAGTTGTTACCCGTCCTTTATTACTTTTTTGAATGATTACTTTAATATGTTATATACCATTTTGCAAGCAAAAAAAAGCGCTCCCAAAATTATTTTAGGAACGCTTATTGTTCACATTGATAACGCTTTTAGTTTTGTAATCTCTGCATAAGGTTTATGCACATTACTTACTTATTATTTTTTATCGTCTTTTACTTCTTCAAAATCAGCATCTACAACGTTTTCATCTTTTTTAGGCTGTTCTTCCTGAGCATAAGCACTGCCGCCAGCTTGAGAAGCATCGCCACCCTGGCTGTTTTGTGCATATAAAACTTCTGAAAGTTTTTGCGCAGCAGCTGAAAGTTTGTCGATACCGTCTTTGATTTCGCCCATATTTTCGCTTGTTAATTTTTGTTTTAAGTTTTCTAACTCTTTTTCTATATTTTCTTTTGATGCTGCATCAAGTTTATCGCCATGTTCTTTTAATGATTTTTCAGTAGTGTAAACTAATGTATCAGCCTGGTTTCTAACTTCTGCTAATTCTTTTTTACGTTTATCATCTTCTGCATGGGCTTCTGCATCATGTACCATTCTGTCTATTTCATCTTCTGATAAACCTGAAGAATCTTTAATTACAATAGACTGCTCTTTACCAGTGCCTTTATCTTTTGCAGATACATGTAATATACCGTTTGCATCTATATCAAAAGTAACCTCAATTTGTGGCACGCCTCTTGGAGCTGGTGCAATACCTGATAAATCAAACTGACCTATAAGTTTGTTATCACTTGCCATCTCCCTTTCACCTTGAAGAACCTGAATAGTAACTGACGGCTGATTATCTGCAGCAGTAGTATATATCTGGCTTTTCTTAGCAGGGATTGTTGTATTTCTCATAATGATTTTATTCATTACGCCGCCCATAGTTTCAATACCTAATGAAAGTGGTGTTACATCAAGAAGAAGTACGTCTTTTACATCCCCCATTAATACGCCGCCTTGAACTGCTGCACCTATTGCAACAACTTCATCAGGGTTGATACCTTTGTGTGGCTCTTTGCCAAAAAATTCTTTTACTTTTTGCTGTACAAGCGGCATACGTGTCATACCACCAACAAGTATTACTTCATTAATATCGCTTGTTGTAAGTCCTGCATCGCTTAACGCTTTTTTGCATGGTTCTAATGTTTTTTCTACTAAATCTGAAACTAATGCTTCAAATTTTGCCCTGCTTAATTTTTTAACTAAGTGTTTAGGGCCTGTTTGGTCTGCTGTAATATATGGCAGATTGATTTCAGTTTCAGTAGTGCCTGAAAGCTCATGTTTTGCTTTTTCAGCAGCTTCTTTTAACCTTTGAAGTGCCATTTTATCTTTGGCTAAATCAATACCGTTATCTTTCATAAATTCTTCGCAGAGCCATTTAACGATTCTTTCATCAAAGTCATCACCACCTAAGTATGTATCACCGTTTGTAGCTTTAACTTCAAATACGCCGTCGCCAAGTTCAAGGATAGATACATCAAATGTACCACCACCTAAGTCATATACTACGATTTTTTCTTCGCCTTTTTTCTCTAAACCATAAGCAAGTGCTGCTGCTGTTGGTTCGTTGATAATACGAAGAACGTTTAAACCTGCAATTTTACCTGCATCTTTTGTAGCTTGACGCTGTGCATCGTTAAAGTATGCTGGAACTGTAATTACTGCATCTGTTACAGTTTCACCAAGATAATCTTCTGCAGTTTGTTTTAATTTTTGTAAAATCATTGCAGAAATTTCCTGTGGAGCATATTTTTTACCTTTAATTTCAACCCATGCATCGCCGTTATCTGCTGGCACAATTTTATATGGCAGGTGTTTTTTTGCATTTGCAGTTTCTGGTGAATCTGCTTTTCTACCTATTAATCTTTTAATGCTAAATATTGTATTTTCAGGGTTTGTAACTGCCTGACGTTTTGCAAGAATACCAACAAGTCTGTCTCCATCTGTAAAACCTACAATAGATGGTGTAGTTGTCATTCCTTCTGCATTTACTATAACTTTAGGCTGACCATTTTCCATTACTGCAACAACTGAGTTAGTTGTTCCTAAGTCAATACCTATTACTTTTCCTTGAGCCATTGTTCCTCCAAAAACAGTTTATACTGTTATATATCTTATATTTTATTTTTTTATATTTTATTTACTTTCACTTTTGCTGGGCGTATTACTCTGTCATTTAATAAATAGCCTTTTTGAACACATAAAGTGATAGCATTGTTTTCATATTCTGCATTACTATCCATCATTATCGCTTCATGTACTGCCGGGTCAAAAATTGTGCCGATTTCTGCATCTACTTCTTTTACCCCGTGTTTTGAAAGCGCATCTTTAAATGATTTTATAGTAAGCTCTATACCCTCCCTTAATGGAGAGCCTTCCTCAGTATGCTGCAAAGCCATCTCTATATTATCTATTACAGGAAGAAAATCTTTTACAACAGACTGATTTGCAAAACGGATTTTATCTTCAGTTTCTTTTGTAAGCCTTTTCCTGTAATTATCTAAATCAGCAGCACGACGAAGAATTTCTTCATTTTTCTCTTTTAATATATTTTCAAGATTTTCCACCTGTTTTTTTAATATGCCGATTTCGCCGCCACCCATATCCATTTCTTCTGCAGGTTCAGTTTCTACATTCTCCTGAGCAGCACATTCCACAGGCTCTGTTTCAGGTGTTTCTATATCTATTTTCACTCCTTCATTCTGCTCCATATTTTCGTTTTTTTCTTCACTCATTATTTATCACCCTCATAGTAATCATTAAGCATTTTTGATATTATTTGTGAGGAATAGTCTACAATAGAAACTACTTCCGAATATTTCATTCTCTTAGGTCCTATAACCCCCATAGTTCCTACTATATTTCCGCCCCTGTGGTATGGCTTTATCACCATTCCAAGCTCCTCTGTATTATCAAGCCCTATTTCTGAACCTATAAAAATCTGCACACTGTCTTCCTTCATGCAGCTTTCTAAAAGCGAACATATATGACTTTTTTCTTCAAAAGCCTGTAAAACATCTGATAACTTGCCACTCTGCCTTAATTCAGGCGTATCTATAATATTCTTTGTGCCTTCAAAAATAAATTCTTCATCAAAAACAGGGCTTTTTACTACCGCCTGACTTAACTTAACAGCCTGCTCTGCAAGACGCCTGATTTCACCACGTGCAGCCTTTAACTCCTGTAAAAGCATGTGCTGAACTTCATGTAAACTTGCTCCTTCATAATTGCTGTTTATAAAATTGCTCATACGGACTAAATCGCTGTCTGTAATAGTGTTATCAACAGGCAAAAGCACATTCTGCACAATCCCTGTTTTTGCAACAATTACTGCAAGAACAGTCTCCCTGTTTATTCTTATAAATTCTATATGCTTTAAGCTTACAGTATCCATTTTCGGAGAAACTACAAACCCAACAGCATGTGTCATATCACCCATTTTCTTTGAAAAATGACGAAAAAGGTTCATAACATTCACAGGGTCTATACTCATTTCCCTGTGGATATTTTCTATAAAATCATCTGAAATCTGCTGAACTTTTATAAACTTCTCTATATAATATCTATATCCACTATCAGTAGGCACCCTGCCTGATGATGTATGAGGCTGAGCAATAAACCCTTTTTCTACTAAATCACTCATAATATTTCTTATAGTAGCAGGCGACATTTTTAACGGCCCAACCTTTGAAACATTACGAGAACCAACAGGTTCGCTTGTGTCTATATATTCATCAATTATTGTCCTTAAAACAAGCTCCTCACGCTCATTTAAGAAACGCATATCCATTTTCTTAACCTCTGTTGTTAGCACTCGCAACTCTTGAGTGCTAGAAATAATGTAGTAAGCACAAGGCAAAGTGTCAAGTAGTTTTTTTAAAAAAAATATATTTTATCCAGTAAAACAGACATACAAGTAATATAAATGATTTATAAATAAAAGATTTATTACTAAAAGCAGCATCTGAAAATATACACAGAAACTGCTTTTATTAATTTATTTGAACATAAAATAAACAGCACCTAAAAGGCAGAGTGCAGCCCATAAGAAATTCAGAGTTAACGGCTTACCCATATATAATGTTACAAACGGCACAAATACAGCTAACGCAATAACTTCCTGCATAATTTTAAGCTGCGGCAGAGTAAAAACAGTATATCCTATCCTGTTTGCAGGCACCTGTATCATATATTCAAAAAAAGCTATCCCCCAGCTGGCAAACGCCGCACCAAACCACGGCAGCGATGTAAGATTTTTTAAATGCGCATACCATGCAAACGTCATAAATACATTTGACATAATAAGCATACACACAGTTATTATTCCCGGATGAATATGTAAATAGTGCATAATTACCCCCTGACTTAATTTAATAATACCATTACTCTTATCTTTTATAGCTGTCAAGATTGATAATTAATTAAAGTTATAATACATTATTAATATAATATTTCTCACTTTTCATTGTGGTATATATACCAGATATACTTTTCCAAATTATTTTTTTATTTTGTATTACACTGTTTTATTTTTATTATATTAAATTTTATATATTTACTAATTTATATAATTTTATTTTTAAATAACAACTTAATTACTTAACTTTTCCTATTTATTCGTTATTTAAATATAATATTGTTTTATTATTATAAAAATTTTTATATTCTATATATATTTTTTGCTTAATTTTATCATATTTATCAGGTATGATTTTTTTATAATATTTATATGGAGGCGAGTATGATTATTGTCCAATTATTGATAGTATTACTTGCATTATATGTAGGTTCCCGTTATGGAAGTATTGCGCTTGGTGTTATTTCAGGCATAGGTCTTGCAATATTAGTTTTTGCATTCGGCTTAAAACCAGGCACTCCGCCAACAGATGTTATATACATTATTATTGCGGCTGTTACATGCGCAGGTGTGTTACAGGCATCAGGCGGTATGGATTTTATGATACAAATAGCAGAAAAATTTCTCAGGTCTCACCCTGAAAGAATCACTTTCTTTGCTCCACTTTGTACATTCTTTTTAACTGTTTTAGTTGGTACAGGCCACGTTGTATATACACTTATGCCGATTATTGCTGATATCTCATTAAAAAAAGGTATAAGACCAGAAAGACCATGCGCCGTTGCATCAGTTGCATCTCAAGTTGGTATTACATGCTCACCAATTGCTGCAGCAGTAGTTGCATTTGTTACAATCACTAATGAAAAAGTTCCAGAAGTTGGTCTGACTATTCCTCAAATATTAATGATTACTATCCCTGCATGTTTATGCGGTATTATGGCAGCAGCTTTTTATTCATCTAAAAGAGGACTTGATTTAGATAAAGACCCTAAATATCAGGAAAGACTTAAAGACCCTGAATTAAGAGAATACATGTTCGGCTCTACTGCTACTACTCTTGATAAAAAAATCCCTGCTACTGCAAAAGCATCAGTTTATATGTTCTTAGCAGCACTTGCAATCATCGTAATTCTTGCATCTTTCGAACAGCTTTTACCTCACTATGACGGCAAACCATTAAAAATGAACTTAGTAATCCAAATAGTTATGCTTACTGTTGCAGGCTTAATGATTCTTTTATGTAAAGCTGAACCAAAAAAAGTCGTTTCAGGCTCTGTATGGCAGGCAGGTATGGTGGCAGTCGTTGCAATATATGGTATTGCATGGCTTTCTGATACATACTTTGTTGCTTATAAAGGCGAAATGATGACAGCTATGAAAGATATAGTTAATGCTTACCCATGGGCTATTGCATTCGTACTTTTTGCAGTTTCTGTATTAATTAATACACAAGGCGGCGTTGTACTTGCGATTATGCCGCTTGCTTACGATTTAGGAATACCTTGGTATGTACTTTTAGGGGTTCTTCCATCAGTTTACGGCTATTTCTTCATACCTAACTACCCTTCAGATATTGCCACAGTAAACTTTGACAGGTCAGGCACAACGGTGATAGGTAAATACCTTTTAAACCACTCCTTTATGGCGCCGGGGCTTATCTCTGTTATTGTTTCCACAATTATAGGCTATCTGCTGGCAAATATAGTATATTAAATAAAATTTTAAATGCTCCACTTAAACTGGAGCATTTTTATTTTAATGATAATTTCTACAAATTTATGAAAATCTTTTCTTGCAAAAATCATAAAAATATATATTATTTGTTTTAAAACAACATATTATGTTAAGGGTATATGTATGGATATGGACAAATATTTTAAAGAGCTGGAAGAACAGCGCAAAAAAGATGAAAATTCAGATAACATATTAAGCAGTGCCCCAACCCACTGCCCAATGTGTTCAAGACGATGCGAACTGACTGCCCCAATGTGCGGCAGAGGCGTTATGTTTGCACAGCAAAACGGTATTGAAACACAGGTAAGGCATATATAACATCATTTTTCTAAAAAAGTGTAAAATCTAAAAACGATTGCGAAAAATGATATAAA
>DXAQ01000110.1 GCA_019116905.1 Candidatus Mucispirillum faecigallinarum
AACGACTGCTTAATGTGTTGCAATCGTTTTTAGATTTTACATAATACTCTTTTAGTATAAAAAGTTATTTATTTTTAGCTGTATTTAATATATAATCAAGCTATTAGTAAAGTATGGTGATATAATGAATAAAGTAGCTGTTACATTTGTTATTGTCGTAATAGTTTTAGCTGTGATTATTCAGCTTGATTTTTCGCATGAACAAACTATTTCCAACAATACTACTGTGGTTACTGCTCAAAATGATATTTATGACAAATACTATATTGATTATAATCTGCTTGACAATATACAGTATATTAAAGATAACTCTCTTTCATTAAAAGATAACAGACTTATTTCAGCTGTTATAACACAAGATATCAATGGTATTAAAAAACTTATAAATTCAATAAGTTCACCTAATATTATATATAACTACTCAACTGATAATTATAGTGCAGCTATACCTTTAATATTTCTAGCAATAGGCACTGAAAACAAGGAAATTATTGATATTGTTTTAAATATTCCAAAAATAGATAAAACAGTTATTGCTAAAATTCCTATGAATGATTATGACGGCAAAACTGTTTTACCAAATGTAAGCCCTTTATGCTATGCTGTATATACAAATAATCTTTATGCAGCAGAAAAACTTATTGCATCAGGGGTTGATGTAAACCAGAAAATGCCTACATTAAGAACTGCTGCATTTTTTGTTAGAACAAAAGAAAGCCTTGATTTACTTATAAAAAATGGTGCAGATATTAATGCAAAATCACTGCCGGGAAATACTCCACTTATTCAGGCAGTATCTCGGAACAACATAATTGTAGCTTATGAGCTTATTGCCCATAAAGTAAACCCAAACCAGTTTAATAAGGCTAATACAACCCCATTAACTACTGCTATTTCTAGAAAAAATATTAATATGGTAAAAATGCTTATATCAAATGGGGCAGATGTAAATTTCTTTAATTCTGAAAGTCAAACACCACTTATGATAGCTGTAAGCAATGCTGACCTGCAGATATTTAATCTGCTTATTAATATGGGGGCAGATGTTAACCATGCAAACAGCTTAGGTAAAACATGTATATACTATATGCAGGCTTTTCAAGAGCAGTGGACAATATGGCGTGCTATGCTGCAAACATTAAAAGGTAAAATAGATATTAATCATCAGGATAATAATGGAGATACGGTTCTGCATATTAACCCAGAAAGATACTGGCTTTATAAAGACTTAAACCCAGATGTAAATATTCAAAATAATAATGGCGATACACCGTTACATATACTTGTACGCAATTCAGAAAATGCAGATATTGTAAAATCATATATTGAAGGCGGAGCAAATATTAATATAAAAAATAAAAAAAATGAAACAGCTCTTGATATTGCTTTAAAATTAAATCATCAAAATATAGTCAAAGAATTAAAGGCTGTATAATAGTAATTTAGAATATTAATTTTTATAATTTCTTAATTTTATAAAAAATGATTTCATAAGCTGATTTATTTCATCACTCATTAAGCCGGAAAAATATTCTACCCTGTGGTTCATTTTATTAATATCAAAAATATTAGCAATTGAAACAACACCGCCAAATTTTGGCTCTTTTACACCAAAATATACTTTATCTATTCTAGCATGCAATATTGCACCAGCACACATAATGCATGGCTCTGCTGTAACATAAAGTGATGCTCCGTTTAAGCGCCAGTCATTAGTGTTTTTACATGCTGCTTGAATTGCCTCTATTTCTGCATGGCTGATAGGACTCTTATTTGTTTCTTTTTTATTATACCCTGCCCCAATAACTTTATCATCTTTAACTATAACAGCACCAACAGGCACTTCCATAATATCAAAAGCTTTTTGAGCCTGATAATAAGCCAGCTGCATATATTTTAAATGATTATCCATTAAGAGAAAGCCTTATCATACCGGCAAAAAGCACTGCTGCCGTTTCTGCTTTTAATATAGTATCAATAGGAGTATAAGGTTTAAACCCTGCATTAATAAGATAATTATATTCTTTATCAGTAAAACCACCCTCAGGCCCTATTATCATAGATACATTTCTACTTATGATTTTAGGCATTGAGTTTTCTCCAAGTCTTTCATGGAAAAGTATATTTTCTTCACCAATCGGTTTTAATCTTTCAATTTTTTGCACAGGTAAAATATTTGCAACAACTTCTCTTTCGCACTGCATAGCTGCTTCTTTTGCTATCTGCACGTATCTTTCATAAGCAGATGATTTTAAGCTGTCTAAACTTCTGCTTGAAATAACAGGCACAATATCTGTAACACCAAGCTCTGAATATTTTTCAATAATAAAATCCATATATTCACGCTTTGCAATACACTGGTAAGCAGTAAATTTATAATCAGGCTTTATAACAGGACGGCTTTTTAATATACGCACCTGAACGCCGCGTTTTCCTGCTATATATATTTCGCCTTCTGCTAAATATTCACTTGTTAATACTTCTACAATATCGCCCTGCTCTGCTCTTAAAACAGTTTTCAGTTTTCTAGACTGGTTTTCATCAAGCTCTATAACAGGAAGTAACTCCCCGTCAAAATAAACACGCCTTAATCGTCGCATCTCATTAACTCAAATTTAAAATTACCTTTTTCATCAATTATCATTGCTGAAAGTTTTCCGCCGTAACAACAGCCAGTATCAATATTTATACTTATAATATCACCATTTTTATCTTTATGAAGTAATGGGGTAACATTATGCAGTTCTTCTTCTGTTGAGTTTTTATCAACAATGGCTTCATGACCATGAACAATCATATAATCAAAATATTTGCCCTTAAAAGATTTTGGTTTTGTATGCCATAAAAATGGATAATGCCTTTGTTTTTCATCTTCTGAGCATCCTTCATACTGCCTGTTAGGCGGTAAATCATAAAAAGCAGGACCAGCATGAGAAAATAGAAATTTATGTTTTTTTGTATGCTCTATATAATATTCTGTAAACCCATTAAAAAATTCCATATACGGCAGAAAATAAGGAGTTATTTCCCACTGAGTTTTTTTGGCAGCTTCTTCCATAGTAATACCCATAAAAGATGCAACAGTGCTTAAACCTACCCTTTCATGCCATACAAAATCAGGGTATCTTTCCTGATTTTCAACAGAGTTAATAAGCATATCTTCATGGTTGCCGCGCAGAAAAGTCATTAAACATTCCCCCTGCCTGTCCATTAAAAATTCTATTACTTCTTTTGAATACAAGCCTCTGTCTACTAAATCACCAAGAAAAATAAACCTGTGAATTAAATATTTATCAGTTAATGTATAATATAATTTTTTTAAAGTAGTGATGCTGCCATGAACATCTCCAACAACTGCTAACATTTTTTAAGCCTCACACCAGTCCATTCATTAATAGTTATTCTATCATCTATAATATAACCATTACATAACTTATCTTTTATGCTGTCAAACTCACTATCTAATATACCAGAATATATAATATATTCAGATGAAAGCCTTTCTACATCTATTTGAATTGATAAAAGAACGCTTGAAATAATATTTGCACAAACTATATCATAAGTTTTATCTTTAATATCTGCAATATCTCCTGTCCATGCTTTAATATTCGTGCAGCCATTATTTTCAATATTTTCAAGACAGTTGCTTAATGACATTGGGTCAATATCAAAAGCATCAATATATGATGCTCCATTCATAGAGGCAGCGATAGCTAAAATACCACTGCCAGTGCCTACATCTAAAACACTTTTACCATTGCATACTTTACTTAAAAGCTGTGCTGCAATTTTTGTTGTAGGGTGCGCACCTGTACCGAAAGCCAGCGAAGGGTTTATATAAAGAGTTCTCCTTTTATCATCAAATATTTTACCCTTTTCAAAAATAAAATAAATATCATCAGTTAAATAATCTTCCTGAATATATTCTTTCCATTTTTCCTGCCAGCCTGTTTCTTCAGTATCTTTTGATTCAAATGGAATATTTAATTCCTTTAAAATATCAGAAATATCATCACTTGAATATATTAAGTAAGTTTTTTGGCCTTTAAATTCTTCTTCACCAATGAAGGCCTCTGCTTCTTCTAATAATATACGAAGCGCATCGGGAAGTAGTTGTAATCTGTATTCAATCATACTTAATTATATTGCATATAAAAAAAAGTTGCAATATATTATTGAAATATAAATAAAAAGTGTAAAATCTAAAAACGATTGCGAAAAATGATATAAA
>DXAQ01000111.1 GCA_019116905.1 Candidatus Mucispirillum faecigallinarum
TTTATTTATATCATTTTTCGCAATCGTTTTTAGATTTTACATCCATAAAAATATAAAAAATACTATACTACTTTATTTTATTTCTATAACTATTTTATCTGCAAGAATATTTCATATTTTATTTTTTTTAATAGAGTATACACTAAAACTATTAATGTCAAAGTTTCTACATATTTTGATAATAGATAATATTTACTAATGTAAACTTTATCTATTAATTGAAAAAAATTCTGATTTATATCCTGCAAGTTTTGGCAGTGCCTGCAAAATATATAATATTTTTTTATGAAATGGTAACGTTTTTAAAAGCTCTTTCCCTTTATTTTCTGCTTTACCAAATGTATTAATAAGCCACTTATTTTCTTTATGCATTCTGCCTATTGCTTTACCACGTTTATATTCTGCTGAAATAGAATATGGGTGGCTGTGGTAAACTTCGGCTTTTGCATTATAATACACTTTTTTTCCTGCAAGTATAATTTTTGCAGCTGCAAGCATATCTTCTGCAAAATCGGTTTTTGGAAAACCGCCAATACTTAATAAATCACTTATTTTATATGCCGCAAAGCTGTCTGAACAAAAGGCAGTAGATATGCCGTATTTTCCTATATCATCTTTTGATTTAATTATTGAATTAGCTGGATAATTAAACTGTCTGCTCACTTTTTCAAGAAACGATGAATTTTTACATGTCAACTGCCTGCCGTATGCAATGGATACATTTTCTTCATTAAAAGAAGAAAGTAGAATTTCTAATGTATTTTTATCTTTTAATAAAATATCCTGCGTCATAAGAACAGCATAATCATAGTTTTTATTATTATCAATACCTATTTGACGGGTTAAACCATGATTAAAACTTTCTTTTTTTATTATATTGATATCACATCCGTATTTTTTACATATTGCAACTGTATTATCAGTAGATGATGAATCTATAATACATATTTTATCAGGTGATAAAGTCTGCTCCTTAATAGATTTTAAAAGATTTTCTATACCCTCTTTTTCAGCGTTATATGTGGGGATAATTATTATGTATGACATATATTTGCCTTTCTATCATGCCTTTTTAAATACAATAAATCTTTGTGATAAATAATTAAGTAGAGTAAAAATTACCATACCTATAAACATTGCCACATTTTCCTGAACCTTTACTGAATAATCACTTAATAAATACATGGCAAATGGTTTTGCTGCTCCATAAGCAATTATAAAACATACTGCAATATTTATAATAAAATAAATTACTTCCTTAATTGAAAATAAATTACTTTTAAATGTCCAGTATTTATTTAATAAAAAACTTACAATACTGCCAATTACATAATTCATAATAGAAGATAACCAGTATGAGCAGTGAAATAAATTATAAAAGGCAAACATTATGCCTGCCCCAACAAATGTATTTATAATACCTGTTATAATAAACTTAAAAAATGTTTTATCATAAAATATATTAAATATTTTCATTTTCTTTTTCATCACCGCTGTATTTCTCTACAAAATAAAATAGTCTGATGTAGTTTTTTTAAGCCAAGATTCACCTTTTCTTGACTTTCTTCTGCCATAAACATCATCATAACCTTCTTCATAATATTTAAGCATTTCAGGTATTAATTCAGGCGGGTCCTGCAAATCTGCATCTAAAATAACAACTACATCACCTTTCACATAGTCAAAACCTGCTGCCATGGCTATTTCTTTCCCATAGTTTCTTGCTAAATTTATATACTGAAAATGTTCATCTTTATTGTGAAGCTCCTGCATAATTTCTAATGTTTTATCTTTTGAGCCGTCATTTACCATTAGTATTTCATAATCATAATTTTCAAGTTTTAATAAAACATCAGTTACACGCTTATAAAGCTCATATAAACATTCTTCTTCGTTATAAGCTGGTATTAATGCAGAAATAAGCTTTTTTTGCATAAATAATCTCCAAAGCAGTATTAAATATATAAGTTTTTATCATTATCAATAATGCAAGTCAACATTAAAGTATTGTAAAAATATTATATTTAATATATAGTGCTTAAAAAATAATTTATAGAGAGAACCTATGAACTACATTAATAAACTTGATTTATGGCTTAGCAATAATACTGTTTATGATTTTTTTAAAAATTACAGATTTATTTTATTGATAAGCGTAATAATAGGAATTTTAGTTAATGCAGTAGATATTTTTACTGTTAAATTTGGAATGGATAGTGAAATTTATGCTTCTAATTCTGCCATATACTATACGCAGCAAAGGTATGGCTCTGATTTGCTTTATTATTTATTTCCTTTTGCAAGGTATCATATAGTATCACAGCTTACAGGTATGATATGTATTGCGCTTTCAGCAATGCTCACTATTTCAAGGCATAATATATCTAATTTTGCAAAAGGTATCTTTGTAGTACTTGTTACTGCATCGCCTTATTTTTCTTTACTGCAATATTTTTATTTTCAATCTGCCTATAATTTCATATATCTTCTTACAACAGTTATAGTTTTTAGAATACTTGAAAATAATAAAAATATATTTATATATATAATAGGAATATTATTACTTGCTTTAAGTCTTTCATCATACCAGTCATTATTTGCTGTATATTTATCTGTTATGATGATTAATGTTATTTTAGATTTCATAAATAATAAAAATATAAAGGCGGCATTAATAACAATTTTAAAAAATTCACTTGTTCTTATTGCTGCTGTTATTATTTATTTTATCGTTATTAAAATTGTTTCTACTAATATAAATTCATACCATGCAGGTTATATCCAGTATCTTACTAAAGATTTTTTAGATGTTATAAAATTTGTTATAAAATATATTATACAAGTTATGTTCGGTAGAAATTTTAACAGTTTTTTCACTGCTAATGTATTAGTAACGATTTTACTGCTTATAATGATGATTTATCTGCCATTAAAAATATTAAAAGAAAGAAAAGAAAGAATATTTATTGTTGTATTATTTATATTTTTCATACTAAGTGTTTTTTCAATAAATATATTATTTGGCAGTGAACTTCCTGCAAGAACTAATCTTTCTTATGCTTTTTACAGTGCCTTTCCTGTCATGTTATTTTTTATGTATTGTAAAAGAAATTCTCTCAAACTGCTTACATATTTAATTGTATTTTCAATTATAGTATTTCAGGCAGGTAATGTTGCAAAATTTCAAACTGCACAATTAATAACATATAATAAAGATAAAATGACAGCAGAAGATTTGCTTAACCGTATATATAAAGCATATCCTGAAATATATGATGCTAAATATAAAATAGCGTTCACTGGCAAAATTGATAACCCTAACAGGCATAGATTAGCAATGGGTTATGATATATATAACTGCTCTTTCTTTAACTGCGATAATGGAAACCCTGATAGATATATGAAAATTTTGCAGTTATTAGGTATGCCAACAAATGTTCAAAGAGAAAATGTTAATGACAGTATGAAACCATTTATAGATAAAATGCCAATGTGGCCTGATGAGAAATGTATCCAGTTATATGATAATAACACAGTTATTGTAAAATTAAGATAATTTAAACTCTGCCTGTTTTTACAGGCAGAGTTTTTTTATTTATGTTAAAATTATCCTATTATTCTTTTAACAGCCATAACTGCTGAAACAGCACTGCCAGGCTTTGCCATAACTGCTCCGTTTGAAAGCATATATTCTTCTATATTTTTATTTTTACTAAGCAAAACAACTGGTTTTTTAGATATATTAGATATAATAGATGTAAGCCTTATATCTTTATCAAAAGCAATAATTACAGCCTTTGCTTTTGAAATATAATTTTTTACAACCTGCATAGAAACTGTTTCATATTTTGATATGCTGCATATTTCAACAGGCATACCTAATAAATTAAAAACTGCTTCAAGCTCTTTTATAATTTTATCATCATTAGTTAAAGATGTTACAACTAAAACAGTTTTATCATACTGTAAAGCCTGTTCTTTTTCTATATAAGCAATAATACCTGCATCATATAAAAACTTATATTTATTAAATTTTGATGCAAGCTCTGTCATTACATTTTCATCAATACAAGTTAATAAAAAACTGCTGTATTTTTTTACTAACTGGTTTATTAATATTTCTATATCATGAGCAGATTTATTATTACATTCAACCATTTCATCAAAAGGACAGTTTAATTTCTGCCATATAGTTAAGTTTTCATTATTATCATCATTATAAAAATTCTGCTCTATTTCATTTACAGCACTTTCTACAGAAATCGTGCCAAGCCTTAATTTTACAAGTAAATCTTCTAATTCACTTTTATCAAGCATACTTTTTCTCCAATAAACTAATCTACTTTATTTAAGGCAGCAATATATATTTCCATAGAGCCCTGCCTTGTTGCATCAGGTTTAATAATCCTTACATCTTTAAAATCTTTTTTAAGCCTTTCTACTAACCCTTTTCGTCCTTCACCTTCAAAAAGTTTAAATAAAAATGAACCGCCTTTTTTTAATGTTTTCATAGTAAATGCATATACTTTTTCCACTAATTCTAATGAATTAGTGTGGTCTGCATCTCTTATGCCTATTGTATGGGGTGCTATATCTGAAATAACAGCATCATATACTGGGCATACTTCAAGAACTTTATTTACTATTTCATCAGTTGTAAAATCCCCTTGTATACTTACAAAATTTTTCTTATTTATACCTGTAATTTCATTTAAATCAACACCTACAACAAACCCTTTATCGCCAGTTATTTCAAGTGCCACCTGACTCCAGCCGCCGGGAGCTGCGCCACAATCAAGCACTTTATAGCCGCTTTTGATAATCTTATATTTTGTATTTAATTCTTTTAATTTATAAGCTGCTCTAGATTTATATCCTTCCTGTTTTGCTTTTTTATAGTAGCTGTCTTTTCTGTTATATACTGCCATTAAAATATCCTGCTATAATTATTTATATGCTACATTAAATAGCCTGTAATTTTAAGTTTATACCTGTCATATATTCCGCTTTGGTTTTGCTGTATTTCAATATGCACATTATATTCACTTTCTAAATTATCAATAGATTCTCTTTCATGCTCTAAAATTAAATCTGCCACATCTTCATTTGCTTCTATTAATATTTTTGCGCCGTTATGATGTTTTGCAAGCTGAGTAAGCTGCCTCATAATTTCATAACATACAGTTATTTTTGATTTAATAACGCCTCTGCCTTCACAGTATGGGCATGGCTCGCTGATAATTCTTGTAACGCTGTCCCTTACACGTTTTCTTGTAATTTCTACAAGCCCTAATGGTGATATATTTACAACAGAAGTTTTTGCCCTGTCCTCTTTTAAATACTGCTCTAATGTGGTTAAAACTTTTTCCCTGTCTTCCACTCTTTCCATATCTATAAAATCAACGATTATTATGCCGCCTATATTTCTCATTTTTAGCTGATGAGCTATCTCTTTTGATGCTTCTAAATTCGTTTTTAAAATAGTATCATCAAAATTATGCCTGCCAACATATTTACCGGTATTTACATCAATTACAGTTAAAGCTTCTGCCTGGTCAATAACTATTGAGCCGCCAGACCGCAGCCATACTTTTTTATCAAGCAGCCTGTTTACTTCTATTTCTACATTATATAAATCAAATAAGGGTTCATCTCCTTGATAATACTCAATTTTCAAATCAAGGTTTGAAAGGTGGTTTATAAAAAACTCCTGCATTTTTTCATAATCTGCCTTATTATCAATTAGTATTCTGGAAGTATCGACAGTTACCACATCACGAAGTATTTTATATATTAAGTTATGGTCTTCATATAAAAGTGATGGTGCACTTGATTTATCAATTAAAGTTTCCACACCAGCCCAGACGCCCTTAATATATTCTAAATCTGCAGATAATTCTTCTAAACTTAAACCGTCGCTTACAGTTCTTGCAATAAGCCCCATACCTTCTGGGCGCAGTTTTATTAATATATCTTTTAGACGTTCTCTTTCTGCTTCATTTTCAATTTTTCTTGATACGCCAATATGCTCATAACCTGGCATAAGCACAAGATAGCGCCCAGGGATTGTTAAATGAGTAGTAAGCCTTGCCCCTTTTGCAGCAATCGCATCTTTTGCCACCTGCACTATAATTTCCTGCCCCTCTGTTAAAATATCTTCAATAGGAGCATAATGCTGCTGCACAGAATGAATCTCGCCAGTTTCCTGATTTTCATTTGTTTCATTATCATCAGATATATTTTCTTCATAACTTAATTCATCACTGTTTCCAGTATAAATATCTGCAACATGTAAAAAGGCAGCTCTTTGCAGCCCAATTTCCACAAAGGCAGACTGCATGCCAGGCAGCACTTTTACCACCTTGCCTTTATAAATATTGCCTGCTGCACTTTTCTTATTTAATCTTTCTATAAAAATTTCTGATACGTTGCCGCCAGTTAATACTGCAGCACGCACTTCTCTTATTCCTGAATTTATTAATATCTCTTTAGCCATAACAGCCTCAAAAAAATGTACATTAATAGAAAAATGACTAATAATTATGTATTTATATAGAAAATATTCAGCCTAAATCAACTCTGTTTTCAAGTGCTCTTAAAACTGTGATTTCATCTGCATACTCTAAATGTGAGCCGATAGGTATACCGCTTGCAAGTTTTGTAACTTTTAAATTTGCTTTATTTTGCAGTATTTTTCCTATATATGATGCAGTAGTTTCTCCGTCTGCATCAGGATTGGTTGCAATAATCACTTCCCTTACGTTTAGTTTTTCCACTCTTTCTACTAATTTATTAAAGCTTAAATCAGATGGTCCAACTCCATCAAGAGGTGAGATTTTACCACCAAGCACATGATAAAGCCCATTAAATCTTCCTGTATTTTCAATGAAAAAAACGTCTTTTGCTTCTTCTACAATACATATTACATCTTTATTTCTATGCTCATCACTGCATACTTTACATAATTCGCCCTCTGCAATAGAGCCGCACTCTTTACAAAACTTAATATTATCTTTTAGCTTTCTAATAGCGTCAGAAAGTTTATAAGCCTGCTCTGGTTTGATTTTTAAAATATGCAGGGCAAGGCGGACAGCCGTTTTCCTGCCCACCCCTGGAAGTCTTGAAAGTTCATGAACACAGTCATCAAAGACTTTTATATTTTGCATTATCTATATGTTTCCTTAACTAAAACATACCTGGTATATTTAAACCGCCAGTGATGCCCTGCAGTTTATCCTGCATAAGCTGAGATGCTTTTTTCATACCTTCATTAACTGCTGCCACAATTAAATCCTGCAGCATTTCCACATCATCAGGATTAACAACATCTTTTTCAATTACTATTTCTAAAAGTTCCTGTTTTCCATTTACTTTAACAGAAACCATACCGCCACCAGCACTGGCTTCTACAACCTGAGAAGCAGCTTCTGCCTGAGCCTCCTCCATTTTTTTCTGCATTTTTTGCGCCTGACGCATAATCTGCTGCATATTCATAATATCCACCTCGTAATTCTTTTATATTAATTCTTTTCTATATTTATTATATGACAGCCTAACTCTTTTTCTGCCATTTTTAAAAAATTATTATCTTTGACTTCTTCTTTCATTGTATGCACAGCAAAACTTTCTATTTTATCAGACTGAACTTTTTTAACCTGTGCAGTTTTTATATTTTCCTGATTAATATCGCTTTCTATTTTATAATTTTTTTTTTCAGCTGTATCTTCTATATCAGCTTTTTTTTTACTATCTTCTAATTCTTTTTCAAGCTCAATATCTATTTTTGTATGTTTTTCGCTTACAGTCCAAACAGTATTTTCAAAGGTATCTTTTAAGTTACCAGTTTTAAGCTGCCTGTACTGGAACTGCCTGTCCTGCGGAAAAGTAATCACTAAATGTTCATCTGTATCTTTAATCAGTTTTGCATACTGCAGCATGCCATAAAGCATAGGATATTTAGATGAAACAATATTTAATATCCTTATCCATATACCACTATCACTGCCCTTTATATTATTAACTGTTTCTTCTTTTGTTTCCTGAATATTAGTAACAGGTTTGCTGATATTTGCACTGCTTACTGTACTATTTTGATACGACTGCATTTTAGGTGCAGAAGAAACAGGCATATTATTTTTACCTTCTAATATATTAATAATGGAAGATATATTTGATGCTTTAATTACAGCAAATTCAAATACATATCTTGCAAAATCAGAATACTTTAAATCGTTTATAAGTTTTGTAAGTATTTGAAAAAGTGCATAAAGCCTAGGTTTATCAGCATATTTTTTCAGTGATGAATAATATTCTTCCTCATTTTTAGTCATATCCTGCCTGGGAAGCTTATCTGATATACCATATATCATCATATTCCTGCAGTGCTCAATAAGACATTCAGTCATATACTTATAATCAATACCTTTTTCATCTATCTGGTTAACTAAATCAGGAAGTAACTCTGTTTCTTCTTTTAACACTGCACTGAATATATCATTAGATAAGTATGCATCAGTGATGCCTAAAAGATAAGATGTATCTTCAAGAGTTATTTTTCCGCCGCCGTAAGCAATAATCTGGTCAAGTAAGGAAAGAGCATCACGCATGCAGCCGTCAGAATTGCGTATAATATAATTTAGAGCATCATCTTCATAAGTAATATTTTCTTTTTCTAATATACTTTTAAGATTGCTGTTCATTTCTTCATAAGTTATTTTTTTAAATTCGTATCTCTGGCAGCGTGAAAGTATAGTAACAGGTATTTTATGCTGGTCAGTTGTAGCAAATATAAATATAACATATTCAGGTGGTTCTTCCAAAGTTTTAAGCAGCGCATTAAATGCCTGTTCTGTAAGCATGTGGACTTCATCTACTATTATAACTTTATATTTACTTTTAACAGGTACAAATTTTACAGCTTCTCTAAGCGAGCGTATTTCTTCAACACCTCTGTTTGATGCGCCGTCTATTTCTATAACATCAAGTGAAGTGCCGTTTGTAATTTCAAGGCAGTTATCACATTCACCACAGGGAGCAGCACCATTTGGATTCATACAGTTTAATGCTTTTGCAAAAATACGTGCAGTAGATGTTTTACCAACACCGCGGGGACCTGTAAAAAGATAGGCATGTGCTACCCTGCCCATAGTTATAGCATTCTGAAGTGTAGATGTAATAAAATCTTGAGATAATACTTCAGAAAAAGTCTGCGGTCTGTATTTACGTGCAAGTGCTAAATATGACATATTGCTCCTTATATTTTTACTTTAAAATTCATATATGAATTTTAGAAACATACTGTATAAAAAAATAAATATTCTGCCGTTAAATGTAAATCAATACATATAAATCGTCAAGTAAATATTACTGATTAATCATCCTTTGTGCAGGATATGCAAAATTAATACCTTCTTTTGCAAATATATCAAGTATTGCAAAATTTACAGCCTGCACACCCTTAGTGTATTCAGTATAATCATTTGTTAATATAAAATAAACAAGCTCAAAATCTAAACTTGATGTATTAAATGCAGAAAAATGCACCCGTGCAAACTCTGCCTCCTTAACTGACCTGACAGCCTGCTCTAGTAATGCAGGTATTTTATGCACCATTTCTACACTTGTTTCATATTCTACACCAATAACTGATACGTTTCTTCGTTTTGCTGCCATTTCATAGTTATGTATAATAGTTTTTGTAAGGTCTGTATTTGAAACTGAAAGCAGTTCACCATTTGAACTTCTTATTTTTGTGCTTTTTATGCCTACATATTCTACCCTGCCAACAGCAGTATTAAACTGTATTAAATCGCCTTTTGCAAATGGCTTGTCAAAAAGAATTACAAGGTAGTTAAATAAGTCTCCTAATATATTTTGGGCAGCAAGAGCAACAGCGATACCACCAATACCTAAACCTGTTATAAATGTTGATACATTATATCCAAGATTAGAAAATATAAAAAGCAGACCTGCTATCCATACAAGCGCTTTTAATATTGTGATTATTCCTGCAGGCACTTTATTTTTGCCTGTTTTTGCAAGGCTGTCTGTATTTATATCCTTTAATATATCAGTTATGGCAAATATAACAATTATAGAAATATATACAATAACTGCCTTATCTATAATATTTGTAACAATTTTTGGGGTAGTAAGATATGTTAATGCAGAATAAACTGCCAGCGCATAAGAAATATAAATAAGACGTTTACGAAATGTTTCAATTACTGCAGCTAAAAACTGGTTTGACACTCTGTCTTCAAGAGGTATACGTTTTATTACAAGCCTTATAAATATTGTAATGGCAATCACTATACTTAAAAAAATTAATAGTGCTATAATATAATTAAAAAGACTGTTGTTGAAATAAGTATGGCTTTTTAAAGTAAGGATAATACTATTTATAAACTCCATAAAACACCCTGTATATAATTTTGTTTAATAAATATACATAAATTTTAATATCTTGTCTATAAATAATACTTTATAAAATAAAAAACTGAACTTGTTATTGATACAAGCTCAGCTGCAAGTAAAACTATAAACAATCACTCATTGTATAAAATGTTTCTAAAAACCTTCTAAATGCACTTCGCGGCACTCTGTAAACTGACCTTCCCTCAACACTAAAATTTAATGCCTCCAGCTTTCCGTTTTCAATATACCTTCTAACTGTTCTGTCGCTTAAATCAATTTTTCTTGCAATGTAATCAACTGTAAGCATCTGTTTAAACTGTGGTATAGTGTTCATTATTTCATCTACAAAATTTTCATTCATATTCAGCCTCCAAAATGTAACTTCTTCTATTCGTATGTTACTGTGTATAAGCATTTTAATACTGTTTAACCTTATCTACACTTTTTTGCACAATATTATATTGCTAAAACACATTTATTTTTATCTTGCTTTTTTCCTTAAAAGCAATTATAATTATTTATATTGCTTATTCGCAATAAAGTCAAGTAATTTTTTTGCGAAAATTTAATTTACAGGAAATTTTATGAGTATCAATGATAATATTGCCCAAAATCTTAATAACTTCATGAAAGAAAAAAATATCAGTGCCAATACTATTGCAAAGGTAGGCTGTGTTACACCAAGCACAATAACTAGATTTTTATCGCGAGAAATTAAAAGCCTGAATATAGAAACCATACAAAAAATCGCAGCTTATTATAATGAACCTATGGGAAAATTTATACAGGAACTTAAAAAATCACAGAATACAGGCAGTGCTGAAATTATTACAGGCAGCGATATTGCTTACATTAGTTTTTACAGGGATATAGGAGTTTCTGCAGGCCATGGGCTTGACTGGGACAGCGACGGGCAGATATTATCTTTCCCTATACCAGTTTCTTTTCTGCACTCAAAAGGTATTGCTCCTGAAAATGCGCTGATTGTTAAAGTTAATGGCGACAGTATGTCCCCTACTTTAAATGATAATGATTTAGTTGTTATTGATAAAAATTTCTCGCTTTCTCTAAACGGTATATATGTTATAAAAGATAATATTAACGGACTTAGAGTTAAAAGGCTTGATAAAGATAAAGACGGCAACCTGAAAGTTATTTCTGATAATAAAAATTATGAAACACAAATATACTCTGTTGCAGAAATGCAGGATAATACTATTACTATTTTAGGTAAAGTTACTGCAAAAATTGCAGGAGTTTAATATATATGCAGTGTAGCTTTTATGCTTAATAAATATTGCTTATTTGCAATATTTATTATTCTGCATCTTCTATTAAGTTTAATTTCTCTTTTATTTCTTCTAATCTTTTATCTAATTCTTCATGTTCAGAAAGTTTTGCATGGGTAATTGCATTTTCTAATGACTCATAAGCCTGTTTATAATAACCTAAATTATAAAGGCAGTCTGACTGAACTATATATGCATCTTTTAAGAGATTTTTTTTATCAGATGATTTTAGGCGTGATATAGCCTCCTCACTTCTTGCCGCACATTCTTCATATTCCTCTGATTTTAAAAGAGAAAGAGACATATCGTATAAAAATTCTGCTGCCTGATTCTGCTCTGATAATGTAAGAGCAAGATTATAACCGGCTTCTGCAGCAGGGTATAACTCTTTATATCTTTGCCCTGTTCTATAATAAAGAGCAGATAAACTGTATAATAAAAGTGATGTATCATCATCTAAGTATTCAAGCCCTGCAAGCTCAAAGGCTTTATCTCCCTGATACTTAAAACTGCCATTTTCTGGCATATAGCTTATTATTTTTTTATAGATTATATCAGTATTATCAACAGCACCATTTTCAACTGCTGCAAAAAAAGCCTGCTCAAAATATTCACGTGCTGCATCTGACCTGTGCAAAGCTTCTGAAGTAAGCCCCATACCGTTTAAAGCAGGCACTAAAATATCTGAATATTTTCTTGCTCGTGATGTATCATGTGCCCTTGTAAAATAATACATTGCCTTTGCGTAATCTTTATTTACCCTGTAATATTCACCATAAATAATATCACATGAAGAAAGTATTTTATAAAGTTTTAGATTACCAGCATAATGCAGTGCATTATCACAGCTTTCTTTTGAGCCTGTATAATTTTCATTAATACGCCTGCTTTCTGCAAGTCCATAATATAATACTGCCTTATCCCTGTCTGTTAAATCAGAATAAAGCAGCGCTTTTGCATAATATTCTTCTGCTTTCCTTGCATTACCTGCCATTCTTTCTGATTCTGCAATATATGATAAAAGAGTGGGTATATCATATAAATCTTTTGCTTTCTCTGCTAATGCAAGGCTTACAGCAAACCATGCAGATGCCTGCTGGTAGTCCTGCATACCTCTGTAACTTAATGCTGCATATAAGGAAGTGCGAAACCTGCTGGATATATCCTTTGGAGTGTTTTTCTTTGCCATATAATAAGCCTCCTCAAACATAGGAGCAGCCTCAGCAAAGTTATTAACAGAATAAAGCTCAAAAGCATCACTTACTGTGCTTTCTAAATCATCACCAAAACTATATAGTGGAATTAATATTAAAATAAGAACTAATATATATCTTTTCATACAACCTATTTTTCTGTATTTTTACTGCTTACATTATCAAATGATATATTTATTT
>DXAQ01000112.1 GCA_019116905.1 Candidatus Mucispirillum faecigallinarum
TTTATATCATTTTTCGCAATCGTTTTTAGATTTTACAATTATACCTAAAATATCTGTTTTCATAAATCCTAGTAAATATGTATTTTCAATTAATTATCAATGATTTTTTCAGCAAATAAAAATTATTTTAATTTTTTTTAATTTTTTATTAGACTATTTTCTTAAGTTGGATTAATATATAAAAAGCAATCAGAATAATATTCTAAAATAAAATTGCATTATATTAAAAAGTCTAAAAGGAGGCTTATTCTATGGAATTTAAAAGACCTAAAATCGCTCTTATTGGTGGCGGACAAATCGGCGGTGTAATGGCTCAACTTATTGCAAAAAGAGAACTTGGCGACGTTGTTATGCTTGATATCGTTGAAAACTTACCACAAGGTAAAACATTAGATATTTCTGAGGCTTCTAAAGCTGACCATTTTGATGTTTCTGTTACTGGCACAAATAACTATAAAGATATTGAAGGTGCAGGCGTTGTTATTGTAACATCAGGTGTTCCTAGAAAACCAGGTATGAGCCGTGATGACCTTTTAGGCATTAACTCTGGTATTATTAAAACAGTTGGTGAAAATATTAAACAGTATGCTCCAGATGCTTATGTTATCGTTATTTCTAACCCACTTGATGCTATGGTTACACTTATGCGTCAGGTTACTGGTTTCCCTGCAAACAGAGTATTAGGACAGGCTGGCGTTCTTGATTCATCTCGTTTTGCATCATTTATTGCATGGGAATTAGGCGTATCTGTTAAAGATGTAAGTGCATTAGTTTTAGGCGGACATGGCGACACTATGGTTCCACTTGTTAGATATGCAAACGTTGCTGGTATCCCTGCTCTTGAACTTTTTGAACGTAAATACGGCAGCAAAGAAAAAGCAAAAGAAGTTATGGATAAAATAGTTGAAAGAACTGCAAAAGCAGGCGGCGAAGTTGTTGCATTATTAAAAACTGGCTCTGCTTTCTATTCTCCTGCTGCTTCAGCTGTTGAAATGGCAGAAGCTATCATTAAAGACCAAAAAAGAGTTTTAGCAGTTTGTGCTTATCTTGACGGCGAATTTGGCGTTAAAGGTTATTATGTTGGCGTTCCTGCTGTACTTGGCGGAAAAGGCGTTGAAAAAATCGTTGAATTAACTTTAAATGACGAAGAACAGGCTCTTTTTGATAACTCTGTTAATGCTGTTAAACACTTAATAGAAGATATGAAAAAATTAAACTTATTATAATATTTTGCAGCTGCCTTAAAAGGCAGCTGCTTTTTATATATAACTGTAAACCTTAGTAAGTAAACTAAACCCAAATATTACTGTAAATATAAAATATATTAATGCAGTTATCACCCTTGTTTTAAATATACTTTTTCCTTTATATATATACCACACAAAAGCAAGAGATAAATAACCTGACACAACAGGCACGCATAAAAATATTAAAACTAAAAGGAAATATTTTCCATCAATATCTATACCTGTAATATATGCTTCTAACAATAGAAGCGGATAATCTGCTAAAAACAGTAAAGGAATTGAAAAAAATATAATAATCCAGATTTTTAAATCTTTTGTATTTTCATTCTTTTTTAAAGTAATAAATAAATATGTATTCAGAATTAAAATGAAAATAATATAAAACACTTCAAATTGATAAAGCAGCAGATGAAACAACATAGATGCAACAGCAAGCGGACCAGCTCCAACAATACTGCAAACTACTAATACAATAATAAATATTAAATTATTTATTATTGAATTAAAATAGGATTTATTATTATCCATTATTATCCCATAAAAAACCCTGCATTATAAATGCAGGACTTTGTATGAATTATACTTCTGTTTCGTCTTCTGTAATATGGTGGTCATGCTTATATATTTTATCAAGAATAACAGCAATAGCGCCATCGCCTGTAACGTTTGTTGCTGTGCCAAAGCTGTCCATAACTATATATAAAGCAATCATTAAAGCATTTGTTTCCTGAGAAAAACCAAGCACTGATGAAAGTGGTGCAAGGGCTGTCATAATAGCCCCGCCAGGAACTCCGGGAGCTGCAACCATGGCAACTGCTAATGTTAAAATAAAACCTGCATATTGTCCAAAAGATATATCCATCCCTGTTGTATAAATAATAGCAAAGGAACAAGCAACAATTTTAAGCATAGAACCTGATAAGTTAATTGTTGCACAAAGTGGAATTACAAAACTTGCAATAGAGTTTCTAACTCCATTTGATAAAGCACATTCAAGCGTTACAGGGATTGTGGCAGCAGAAGATGATGTGCCAAGAGCTGTTACGTATGCAGGCATCATCCTTTTAAGCAGAGTAAGCGGATTTTTACCAGCAATTAAACCAGCAATTGTAAAAAATATTAAAAGTAATATTACTGTTAAAATAAATATCAATATAATTATTTTTATAAATACTGATAAAACTTTACCTATTTCACCAGCATAAGCAATGCTCATAAATATTGTAAAAATATAAAATGGAAGAAGTGGTATTATAACTGACTCTATAATTTTATTAATGATAACACGTAAATCATCTATTACATGCATTATTTTTTCTGTTTTTGTAACAGCAAGCCCAAACCCTAAAACAAATGCAAGTATTAATGCAGAAGTAACCGACATTATAGGCGGCATATCTATTGTAAAATACGGCTTAATACTGCTTTGTACATCTGCCTTAGGAGAAAGCAAAGATACGCCGTCAAGCATTGAAGGGTATATTAAAGAAGTAACACCGTATGTGGAAAAACCAGAAAAAAGTGTAAATGCATAAGCCATAATGATTGTAATAATTAAAAGCTTACCTGCATCTCTGCCTAAATGACCAATACCTGGAGCTACAAGCCCTACAATTAAAAGCGGTATTATAAAGCTTAAAAAGTTACTGAAAATTGAATTAAATATTAAAAATATCCTTGTTAAAACAAGGCCTGCTGAAAATTTACTAAACAGTAAACCTGCTATTATACCTAAAATAATAGCTATAATGATTTTAATAAGTAATTTTGCCTGAAACTTAACAGGTACTTGAGATGATTGTGTTCCTAAACTCATATTATTCCCTATAATTTTATTTGTATGCCTGCATACTATTAAAATATTAAACTAATAATCATTTTTTGTAAATAAATAATTATTTTTCTTATTAAAATACGTTTTA
>DXAQ01000113.1 GCA_019116905.1 Candidatus Mucispirillum faecigallinarum
TTTATATCATTTTTCGCAATCGTTTTTAGATTTTACAATATATATTTCCTATACCCTTTTGCAAAAAAAAGAATAAAAGGAATTGCAAGAATAAAACCATATACAACATTATTTCTTGTTAAGCATAAAATAATTCCAATAATTATTAACTGAATAATATACCATTTATTTTTTAACAATTCTTTATTTTCTACAATTTCTATTGTTTTAATCATAAAAAGTATTAAAAAAATTATAAAAATAATTCCCTTTTCTATCAAAATAGATGTAATAGGGTTAACTGGATATAATGCTGTAAATAATATTAAAAATATTACTATAATTTTATTTGTATTATATATATTACTTAATTTTTTTATCATATAAGCATAAATAAATGATAATGGTATCATTTGGAAAAACAATACATATAATGCAATAGTTAATATTCCATTATTTGAAAGCTTATAATAAAGTGGAATAAAATACATATATAGTGTAGTAAATAGCGGATGATGAGAATTAAATCTTCCTGAAAATAACTGCTCTATCTGCCATTTAGCATCCCAAAACACATATCCAGGATAAAGCAGTATAAAATACGGCAGCCAGCATATAAATATAAAAAGCCATATTTTATAAAATCTATTAAAAATCTTTGGCATTTCTGTATAATTTTCACACCTGCTTATATAATTATTATAAAGCTTTGGAATTTGAATAAATATAAAAAGAACTGCACTGAAAAATAAAAACAATAAGGCAGGAATATATTTTAATGATATTATAAACTGATTAAGTGTAAAATCTAATACTTCTGCATATCTTTCCCCTTTTGACGCTCCTTCATAATATGCACCAAAAACAGAAGTAAACGCAAAATACAAACCCATTATTATTGATATTATCAATAATCTTTTGTCTATTCCGTTCTTTAATGTTAATACCATAATTAATAAGCATATAAACTGCTGCTGTAACTAATAAAAATGTTACATTCATATAAAATTCTGATTCTATATGCTTTAACTTAAAAAGATATTTCAATGAGTATAATGAATATATTGTTAAAAGAATTTTTAATATTAACAAAAGATTTTCTTTATACAATATTTTCATCTACACTCCCCACTATATTTTTATCATTTAAGATGAAATTATGCTTATACAACAATTTATATATAAAGTAAACAAAAAGAAAGGGGCTTTCGCCCCTAAGATAATGATATTTTTAAGAATAAATTAAATATTATTTTGGCTGCTGTTTTTATCTGCAAGCCCCATAAGTTTATTTTTTAAATCTTCTTCTATTTTATTTAATTCAAGCTCTGCCTGTTTTCTGCCCTGCCTGCCCTGTTCCTGGATTTTTAATACTTCATCAAGGGTAGAAATAAGGTTTGCATTAGTTTCTTTTAATGTTTCAATATCTACAATACCACGTTCAACTTCCTGTGCTGTATCAATAGTAGCCATTTTTAATGTTTCTGCATTTTGTTTAAGCAGCTGGTTTGTCATATCTGTTACTTCTCTGTGAGCTTTTGCTGCCTCTTTAGAGTGAGTTATACCAAGAGCTAAAACCATCTGGCTTTTCCAAAGTGGAATAGTATTAACCATTGTAGACTGTATTTTTTCACTCATTTGTATATCGTTACTTTGAATAAGCCTGATTTGAGGTCCCATTTGTAAAGATATAGTTCTTGTAAGTTCTAAGTCGTGTATTTTCTTTTCAAACCTGCTGTATAAATCAAGTAAATCTTTAACAGCCTGAGCATCTTCCGGCAGACCTGATTTTTGAGCCTGCTCTCTTAAATCATGCAGTTCTGTATCCTGAATAGAGGCAAGCTTTTTCTTACCTGCTTCAATATACATTGTAAGCTCTCTAAAATAGCCTTTATTAAGTTCATAAAGTTTATCAAGCATTGCCACATCTTTTAATAAGGTTGTCTGATGTTTTTCTAATACCTGCACAACTTTTTCTATATTTTCTTCTGCTTTTTCATAACTTGTTTTAAGTGCCATAATTTTATTTGCACCTTTTTTTGCTTTACGTCTGAAAAAGCTGAAAAAACCTTTATCTTCTTCATTATCTATTTCAAAACCTTTTAACTCGGTAATAACACTTGTAAGCGCTTCACCTACAGCCCCTAAATCTTTAGCTGTAACATTACCGAGAGCTGATTCAGAAAACTCTGCCACTTTTCTTTGAGCTGATGCGCCATAAGAAATTACCGTGCTAGTATTATGTATGTCAATAGATGCTGCATAGTCTTCTATTCTTTTTAATTCTTCATCACTTAACGGCTCCATATCCATTTTTGGAGCAAGCTGTGATGTCTGCTCTGCTATTTCTTTATTAATATTTGCAACCTGCTGCTCTACTGCTGTAAGTGTATTTTCCTTTTTGTTATCCATTTAATTACCCTTTATTATTTTTTTATTTTAAAAGCATCTCTATCTAAGAAACCTTCTCTTGCAAGCATCATTTTTAATACCTGTATATCAGTTGAAACATCAATGGCATTATCGTTATATAAATCTTCTAAAACACCAGTATAAGCTTCCTGTATTTTATCACAGGCTGATACAATATCATCTTTTGTTTTTTGTATATTAAATGTATTCAAGCCTGATTTTTGCAGTTCTCTATATGATGCGATTAATTTTAATGTAGAAGGCAGGTGAAAGTCCATAAGTTTTTTCACATCCTTTTCTTTTTCCTGATGTTTTTCTAAATATTCTAAAACCTGCCTGATTACCTTTCCAAGCCTGTATAAGCTAAAAGATATATCCTGCGATTTAAATTCATTTTCTGCACTGCTAATTTCTGATAAATATTTCTGCCACTCTTTTATAGATGAACTTTCCTGCACCTGCTTTTCTTCATGGGTTTCTTCTTCAACAGGCACATCTATTATTTGTTCATCTTTAATATCCTGAGAAAATACAAGATTATCAAAAGCATCAAAGCGGGCATTTGGCATAATACCAAGTAATGCCATTTTTTCTATATCTTTTTTAATATTTCTTTTCGAATCCATTAATATATCTGAAATTTCCTGCAAAGAATGAGCACCAGACATATATATATTATAATATTTTAAAGCTCTGATAAATCTTGAAAAAATTAAAAAACCTGCAATGAGCAGAATAACACCAGGAATAATACATGATACAAGGAAAATAATATTATCAAAAGAAATTATGGAAAATATAATAAAAGCAAAACCAGCAAAAATAAGTATAACTGCTGCCATACTTGAAAGCCTGCCAAAATCAGAACTTTCTCCATTAATATTATACACCAGAGCTCCTTAATAAATTATATATTTTATTAATAATATCATATATTTTTTTATAAATCAAATATTAGATAATTTAACTTTTACTTTACATAGCCTTTCATTTTTATACTTGCTTTTAATGCCTCTAAACTAGAAGATACATTTAATGCCATATTATCATAAAATTCTGATAATACAGTGGAAAAAGCGTCTGTTATCATTTTTATAGTATCCATTAATTCAAGCCTTATAGGTTCTTCATGTTTACTTTTAAACTTACTTGTTTTCATTTCCTTATATGTTTTTAAATGGTTAAGCATTTCTGGAATATAGTATTCTGCCATCATTTTAATATCATCTTCTTTATCTCTATGGTTTGCAATATAGTTATCCATACTTTGCAGCACATCAATTAAGTTATTTAAAAGATTAGTAATCTCTGCATCATTATTTTTATTTGCATTTTTTATATCAGAAATATATGGCTTTAAAAGACTTTCTTTTACAATTTCTGCATCTATTATTGTAATATTTTCATCATTCTGCTCTTTTTTGTAATCATCACCGTAATAATATGGTTTAGATTTTTCTTTCCCGCCTTTAAATATTGATGTTACTTCTTTTATAGAATTAATGATTAAGCGGACAAAACCTGCAAATAATATTGTACCAACAGCAACTAATCCAAAAAATACAATTAATGATAACCCTAATAATCTCATAAAGTTTTTCTCCTTGATTTCATTTTATAGCATAATATTTT
>DXAQ01000114.1 GCA_019116905.1 Candidatus Mucispirillum faecigallinarum
TAGAAAATAATAAAATTAATATAAAATCATTTTATGAATTATTAGAAAAATACGGCTTAAAATAAATAAAAGAAAGTTTTAAAGGAAATAAAAATAAATGATATATGTAGAAAAATCAGCCGAGAATTTACCACTTACAAATTTAATTGCAAAAGAGCATAATATTGAAGTAGTGGATAACAGCATGGAAGTGGAAGATAAAAAAAGCAATGTGGTAATATCAAACCATAATGACAATTTTGTGCACCGCTGCCCTGCTACAAATATATACAGGTGCTGCAACTACCATGTGGTAGATATTATGCAGGGCTGCCCCTTTGACTGTGCTTACTGTATTTTACAGCTTTACCTGCCCCATAAATATATAAAGGTGGCAGGCAATACTGATAATGTGCTTTCAGATATTAAATCATCAGTAATGAACCAAAAAAGACGTATTGGAAGCGGCGAATTAAGCGACAGTTTAGCAATGGATAAAATAATACCTCTTTCTAAAATAATAGTCCCTTTTGTAAATAAACTTGATAATATTTTATTTGAATTTAAAACTAAATCTGATGTTATAGATAACCTGCTTAACTTAAACCCTAAAAATGTAATGGTTTCCTGGAGCTTAAACCCTGCATCTATTATAGAAAAAGAAGAACCATATACAGCATCACTTGAAAGGCGCTTAAAAGCTGCAGAAACATTATCTAAATACGGCTATAAAACAGGCTTTCACTTTGACCCGTTAATAATGACAGATAATTTTGAAAAATTATATGGGGATTTAATAGAAAATTTAACATCAAGGATAAATGAAGAATCAGTAGAATATATAAGTATATCCACATTTAGATGTCCGTCAGAATTAATGAATATTATAAGACAGCGTAAAAACCCATCTATTTTAACAAAAGGCGATTTTATAAAAGGGATAGACGGCAAAACAAGGTATTTTAAAGCAGAAAGAATAAAAATGATACGCTTTGTTACAGAAAAAATACAAAAATACTGGAAAAAGCCGTTTATATATTACTGTATGGAGCACAGCAGTATTTGGGAAAACATATTAAATTATGACCCAGGGGAAAGAGAAGAATTTGAAACATATTTCCCATGCTATAATAAATAAATCAAAAAAGTATGAGGAGAATGATATGTTTCAGATAAATAACAACAATATTAAAATTGATAAAGTTCAATTTGTGCTTATTATATTAATTGTGTTAAATATCATAGGTTATTTTTATTCGAAAGAGCATGAAAAAACAAAAACAGCAGAACAAGTTAAAGAAGAAACAGTAGAGCAGGAAAATTCTGTACCTAATACAAGTGCAGAATATAGAGAAAATCAAGAAATTAACGAAAGTGATGAAAAAAATCAGAATTTAGAAACTACTTTAAATGATAAGCCAGAGCCGGCTGAAAATCAGGCAGATAAAGCAGCAGTAAATAATGGAAAATATATATTTTTGCCTTATGAATATGTAATGTATAATAACAAAGGTGATATAACAAATAAGTCTTCTTATTTCTGGGAAGATTATATCAGTCCTTTTGATTATAAAGTATCATATAAAATATCATAACCGCAAAATATATACATAGAAGTTAGTATGGAAAGAAAAAATAATATTGGAAAAGTAAATCATAAAACATATATAAATAATATTTTAGATAAAGATTTATCATATACTAATAATATTGAATTTTACGATAATTCAAGTGTAATTTTAAAGATTGAAAAAATCAAATGGAATGGTGAAAAAGTTCCAAATAGTTTATCTGTTAAAAGAAATCAGCAGCTTGGCATAGTTAGATTGATAGAAGTTTTAGATAAATCATTTAATCTTTTAAAAAGATATGATATATTAAATGATGGAACAAGAACAGAAAGAAATTATATAAATTATGATATACAAAGTTTAACAGAGTATGAAGACTATTACTATGAAAATGTATTAATAACATCTCTTTATCATGCTGAACATTACACGAATAATAAGCTGATTTATATAACAGAATTAAAAGTAGATAATGTTGAAGAAATAGATGAAAATACAGTAAAAATTAAAATGGTGCAGGAAACTGTTAAAGATAATAAAATAATAATAGATTATAAATCAGAATATATTTTAAGCAAATATATGGTTGAAAAAGATGGTAAACTAAAATTCGTTGATAAGGTATATTAAATTTATTTCCTATAGGATAATATATGGATATAAAAGAAAATAACAACAGCAATAACTGCTTATGGCTTATTAATGCAATGAAACAGTATAATAGTGAAAGTGATATTAGTTTATACAATTGGAAAAGATATAATTCAAAAGATGATTTTAATGTAATAATTAAATCTTTTAATGTTGAAGAAAAAACGGAGTCTCAATCTATTATAGATAGAAAGGGAAGTGTTGTTATACATGATATCAGCGTGAAACTTAATAAAAAAGTTTTGCCAAAAGAAAGTGAAAAAGTAATCTCAGAAATGTATAAAGATACTATTATTTTCTTAAAGGAAAAAATTATCTTATACGATAACCATACATATAATAAAGAAATAATACTGCAGAAAGAAGAAGTAAAAGATAATATTACATACCTTGATATATTATATAAAAATGAAAATGTTCTTATAAAATATGCAGTATACCCAGATAATAAAATAAGGGCAGAAAAATATGCATATAATGTAAAAGTTGAAGAAAGTGAGCAGCAGGAATATTATTTTAATAATTCATTTATAACGTATTTATCTAAAAGTATATATTATGATAAAGATAAAAGAATGGAAGTGGAAATAAAGGTTGGAAAGGAAGATACAGTAGATGAAAATACAGCTGTTATCACAATAGTTCAGGGAAATAAAGATAGTGGATATAATAGTGTAATAGAATATTTATTAAAAAGATATAAAAATGTAAATGGTCAAATTATTCTGTGTGAAAAATAAATATTAAAAATTCATTTATACAGCAGGGGGTATGAAATGAGTAAAAATAATTGTGATGAAAACATATTATGGCTTGTTTCAGAAATGAGGCAGTATATTGAGGAAGATTATGCAGTAGTAACAAATTATGAGCCGAACCTGTATCAAATTTTGTGTAAACTGTTTAATTTCCGTATTCCATCTCAAACCTATTTAAAGCCGGCTTCCAGTTTCTGATAGGTACAGTCCATTTTTTAGAAGCCTGTTTTATAGCTAAAAAGACAGCTTTAAAAGCAGCCTGGTCATCAGGAAATATTTTTTTATTATTAACAGCTTTTCTAATTACGCTGTTTAAAGATTCAATAGCATTAGTTGTATAAATAACTCTTCTTATTTCATCAGGATAAGCAAATAAAGTAGAAATATTTTCCCAGTTATTTTTCCACATTCTGCTAATAGTAGGATATTTATTATCCCATTTATCAGCAAATCTGTCAAGTTCCATATATGCTTCTTCTGCTGTAACTGATTTATATATATTTTTTAAATCAGCAGTTACGGCTTTATAATCTTTACATGATACATATTTAAGAGAATTTCTTACCATATGCACAATACAAAGCTGTATTTTAGTTTTTGGAAATACTGTATTAATAGCTTCAGGGAAACCTTTTAAACCATCTACACTTGCTATATAAATATCTTTTACTCCTCGTGTTTGGATTTCCGTCAATACCTGCATCCAAAATTTTGAGCCTTCATTATCACTTATCCACATTCCAAAAAGCTCTTTTTTACCTTCCATATTTATAGCCAATGCAAGATAAACTGATTTATTTATCACTCGTTTATCCTGATTTACCTTAATTACTATGCAGTCCAAAAATATTATTGGATATACAGGGTCTAATGGACGATTTTGCCACTCTAGGATACTTGCCATTACATTTTCTGTTACACGAGATATTAATGCAGGAGATACCTCTACTCCATATATTTCTTCAAAGGTTGATACTATATCGCGCCTACTCATTCCTCTAGCATATAAAGCTAATATCTGGTCATCTAAGATACTTACTTTACGCTGACCTTTCTTCACTATTAATGGTTCAAAGCTGGAATTACGGTCTCTTGGTGTGCTTAACTCTATTTTACCTGCTTCTGTTTGAATGGTCTTGCTGCTGTAACCATTACGGCTGTTACTTGCTGATTCTTCTTCCAAATGATAATCTAGTTCGCTATTTAACGCTTTCTCTATTATTATCTTCTTGATTTCTTTCATCAAATCATTATAGTCTGATACTCCAAAATTTTTCGGAAAATTTAGACTTTCTTTAAACTGTTTTTACTGTTCTTCAAATTTCATGTAACTCTCCTTATGCTTTTTTATAACATAGTTTTTTCACTTACACAAAATTTTTTACAGTGCCTCTTTTCTTGTTACAGGTTTTGTATCATATAAATCTACTACGTGTTTAAATAAGTTATTACTATCCATATAACATCCCCTTTTTGATATACTATTATATGAAATCAAATAAATTTTTTCAACTTTTAAATAATATTATTGATTTTAGTTATATTATTTGCTATCTTTGAAAAAAATTTAATTAATAAATAGAGATTATTTATATATTTTGGAGGTTGCGATTATGTCAGGACATAGTAAGTGGGCTAATATTAAGCATAGAAAAGAAGCTCAGGATAATAAAAAAGGTAAAATTTTTACTAAAATAGCAAGAGAATTAACAGTTGCAGCAAAAATCGGCGGTGGCGACCCTGCATCTAACTCTCGTCTTCGTTTAGCTCTTGATAAAGCTCGTTCTGCAAATATGCCGAAAGATAATGTGGAAAGGGCAATCAAAAAAGGAACAGGGGAAGGTAACGACCAGGTATTTGAAGATATTACTTATGAAGGATACGCTCCTGGTGGTGTTGGTATTTTAGTAAAAACTCTTACTGATAACAGAAACAGAACTATTATGGAAGTGCGCACTGTTATTACTAAAAGAGGCGGCTCTATGGCAGAAGCTGGTGCTGTTGCATGGCAGTTTGAAAATAAAGGTATTATAGAAGTGCCCGTTACTGCATGCTCAGAAGATGATATTATGAATCATGCTCTTGAAGCAGGAGCAGAAGATGTAATTACAGATGGCGATGTATATTCTATTACAACAGAGCCTTCTGAATTTGAAAATGTAAAAAAACATTTAGAAGCTAATAACATTAAAATAGACTTTGCAGAGCTTACTATGAAACCTAAAACTACAATAGATGTAGAGGGCGAAGCTGCTAAAAAATTAATTGCACTTGTAGAAGCATTAGAAGATTTAGACGATGTGCAGGAAGTTTACGGCAACTATAAAATAGATGATTCTGTATTTGATGAGCTTTAATATTTTATGATTTTTATGGGCATAGACCCAGGGCTTAATAAAACAGGGGTGGGCATAGTTTATGCTGAAAAAGGTAAGGTAGAATATGTTGCCCACCGTCTTATAAAAACAAAAGCCAGCGACCCGCTGCCATTTAGGCTTGGTGAATTAATAAGCGGTGTGGCAGAGCTGGCCATTGAATATAAGCCAGATATGGGTGCTGTTGAAGATATTTTCTATTCAGTAAATGCAAAAAGTGCATTACTTTTAGGTCAGGCACGTGGTGCATTAATTGCTGCAATGATAGCTCATGATATACCTGTTAAAGAGTTTACAGCACTGCAAATTAAAAAAGCTGTAACAGGTTATGGCAAGGCAGAAAAAGAGCAGGTAAAAAAACTTGTAGAATTACAGCTAAATATTGTAGTAAAAGGTGGCGTTCCGCTTGATGTTACAGACGCTCTTGCATGTGCCTTGTGTCTTGCATATAATGAAACAAGAAGTATTTATTAAAGCAGTAAAATATAGGGGGTATTCCTTTTGATATATAAAATAAAAGGGATAATACTAGAAAAAGATACAAATATGATAGTAATAGATACAGGCGGTATCGCTTATGAGGCTGCCTGTTCGCTTGCAACATATTCTGCTGTTGGAAATATTGGTGATGCCTGCGAGCTTTATACATATATGGCAGTCAGGGAAGACGGCGTATATTTATACGGCTTTGCATCAAAAGAAGAAAAACGTCTTTTTCTTATGCTTACATCAGTTTCTGGCATTGGTCCAAAAGTTGCAGTAAAAATTTTAGGCGGTATAGGATGTGATAGTCTTATTTCTGCCATATCATCCTCAGACCACCAAATGCTTGCAGCAATACCAGGAATAGGTAAAAAAACTGCTGAAAGAATAGTTGTAGAATTAAAAGATAAGTTTGAAAGCCAGCAGGCAGTTTTTGCCCCTAATGATGTTAGGGAGGAAGTGGCGCTTGCCCTTGTCAACCTTGGTTATAAACTGCCTGAAAGCAGAAAAGCTGTAGAAAAATGCAGCCCTAATGATGATTTTGAAACAGTACTTAAAAAAGCATTACAGCTTTTATCAGGTAAAAAATAATGAAAGAAACAGAAATATACAGCATTTCAGAAACAAGTGAAGATAAATTAGGTGCGCTGCGCCCTGAAACATTTGATGAATATACAGGGCAGAAAAAAGTTATAGAAAACTTAAAAGTATATGTAAAAGCAGCAAAAGAACGTGGGGACAGCCTTGACCACTGCCTTTTTTACGGCCCTCCTGGTCTTGGTAAAACTACACTTGCAAATATTATAGCCCATGAACTTGGGGTAAATATTACTGTTACAAGCGGTCCAGCCATAGAAAAATCTGGTGATTTAGCTGCTCTTTTAACTAACCTTACACCTCGTCAGGTGCTTTTTATTGATGAAATCCACAGGCTTCATTCAAGTGTAGAAGAAATATTATATCCTGCTATGGAAGATTTTAAACTTGATTTATTAATCGGCCAGGGGCCAGGTGCCAGGAGTATGCGTATAGATTTGCCAAAGTTTACCCTTGTTGGCGCAACTACTCGTGCAGGGCTTTTAACTTCCCCACTTAGAGACAGGTTTGGAATGATTATCCGCCTTGAATTTTACAGCGATGAGGAACTGGCAAGTATTATAACACGGGGCGCTGGTCTTTTAAGTACACCAATAGAGAAAAAGGCGGCCTTAGAAATAGCAAAATGCAGCAGGGGTACGCCACGCATCGCCCATAGAATACTTAGAAGAATGAGAGACTTTGCCCATGTATTTAATAATGGTATAATATCACTTGATGTGGCAAAAGACGGATTAAAACGGCTTGAAATTGATAATGCAGGACTTGATGCAAACGATAGAAGATTACTTGAAACTATTATAGAAAAATATGACGGCGGACCTGTTGGCTTAGAAACACTTGCAGCAGCCACAAGTGAAGAAAAAGATACAATAGAAGATGTAATTGAGCCATTTTTAATATATAAAGGCTTTATTAAAAAAACACCTCGCGGCAGAGTTGCATCTAAAATGACTTATGACCATTTAGGTATTCGTTATAACCCAAAATCAAGTTCTATTGAAGATTTTTTGGAAGATGAATAATGGCTAAATTAAAAACTACTTACGTATGCCAAAACTGCGGAGCAGTGCAGGCAAAATGGATGGGCAAATGCCCTGAATGTAACGAGTGGAATACTCTTGTTGAAGAAGTTGTAGAAAAACAAAGCACATCAAAATCAAGCCTTTCACAAAACTATACACCTAAAAATACACCTGTTACCTTATCAAATGTAGCAGGAATAGAAACTGTCCGTTTTCATACAGGTATAAAAGAATTAGACCAGGTTTTAGGGGGCGGCATAGTTAAAGGCTCAGTAGTATTAATAGGGGGCGAGCCAGGCATTGGCAAATCTACTGTAATATTACAGGTATCAGGCATATTATCAAAACAGAATAAAAAAGTATTATACGTTTCAGGGGAAGAATCACCCTCACAAATACGTATGCGGGCAGACAGGTTAAATGTGCCAGTTGATAATTTAGAACTGCTTGCAACAACTTCTTTTGAAGATGTGTTATCTGCAGTATCTGTGAAACATTATGATTATTTAATAATAGATTCTATACAGACAATTACAAGCGAAGAAATTATATCAGGGGGCGGAGCAGTAGGTCAAATCCGCCATGTAACATACAGGCTTGTAGAGCTTGCAAAAAGCACAGGGCTTACAGTTTTTATAATAGGGCAGGTTACAAAGGACGGAAATATTGCAGGTCCGAAAGTTTTAGAGCATTTAGTAGATACAGTGCTTTATTTTGAGGGGGACTATTCAAGAGGAGTGCGTATTCTTCGCTCTGTAAAAAACAGGTTTGGCTCAACTGATGAAGTAGGTATATTTGAAATGAGCCAGCACGGTTTAATAGAGGCAGGGGATAAAGCCTTTTTTGATAAAGACAGTATGCAGGCAAGCGGAAAAGTAATATGCCCAGTTTTAGAAGGCACAAGGCCATTTTTAATTGAAATACAGGCGCTTGTTGCACCTACTTTTTTCCAATACCCAAAAAGAAACGCAACAGGATATGATAACAACAGGCTTGCTATGCTTATAGCAATTTTAGAAAAAAAAGGCGGCTTAAATTTATCCGGGGCAGATGTGTATCTAAATATTGCAGGTGGCATAAAAATTAATGAACCAAGTGCAGATTTAGCAGTATGCGCAGCTCTTATTTCATCATTTAGAGATAAACCAGTGCCATATACTATGGCTTTTACTGGTGAAGTTGGCTTAACTGGAGAAATACGCTCTGTATCAAATATGGCAGGCAGAATAAATGAATGTGTCAGGTTTGGGGTGGAAACCCTTTACGGCAATTTTAAAGACGAAAAAAGCAAAAATATAAAATTAATAGATATTAAAACAATAAGCAGTTTATTAAAAGCATAGTTTTATTTAGAGAATATAAATGACACCAGTAAATTTTATACTTTATAATGACATATCTGAAAATATTTCTGTAAATGTAATCTTAAAAGATGAAACAATATGGCTTACTCAAAAATCTATGGCAGAACTTTTTGGATGTTCTACTGATAATATATCTTTGCATTTAAAAAATATATTTAATACTGGCGAGTTAAATAAACAGTCAGTTACCGAGAAAATCTCGGCAACTGCAATAGACGGTAAAAACTATATTACGCAGTTTTATAATCTTGATGCAGTAATATCTGTTGGGTATAGAGTAAACTCTGCAAAAGCAACTAAATTTAGAATATGGGCAACTGGTGTTTTAAAAGAGTTTATACAAAAAGGTTTTGTTTTAGATGATGAAAGATTAAAGCAGGGTAAAAAAACTTTTGGAAAAGATTACTTTAAAGAACTTTTAGAACGCGTCCGCTCTATTAGAGCTAGTGAAAGAAGAATATGGCAAAAGATAAAGCTGAGCAGGAATACGATATTTTTCATAAAACGCAAAAAATTGATTCTGACTTTGATAAATTTTGCAGGAAAATATTAGAAAGTGAAATAAATAAGTAAATTGCGAAGTTTTTTACATATAATCTATAAAAAATACTTGATATTTTACAGATTAAGGGTATATTGGCAGTTAATATTTAAATTAATATATAAAAAGGTGTGTTCAATGGGAATTTTAGAAGGTAAAAAAGCTTTAGTATTTGGGGTAGCAAGCAATTTAAGTATAGCATACGGTATTGCAAGGCAGTTAAAAGCAGAAGGTGCTGATGTTGCATTATCTTATGCTGCTGTGCATGAAAAAAGAGTTAAACCTATTGCAGAAGAATTGGGGGCAGAGTTTGTTGAAGAATGTGATTTATCAAGCGATGAGGCAATTGATAATCTTGTTAATAAATACGAAGCAAAATACGGCAAAATTGATATTATAGTTCATTCTGTTGCATTTGCATCAAGAGAAGCACTTTCTGGCAGGTTTATGGAAGTTACAAGAGATGATTTTCTTGTATCAATGAATATAAGCGTATATACATTAATTGCTGTTGTTAAAAAGTTTGAAAGAATAATGAGCGAAGATGCAAGCGTTATAACATTAACATATTATGGCAGTGAAAAAGTCGTGCCAAACTATAATGTTATGGGTGTTGCAAAAGCAGCGTTAGAAGCAACTGTTCGCTATTTAGCTGTTGATTTAGGTAAAGACGGCAGAAGAATAAATGCAGTTTCTGCTGGCCCTATTAAAACATTATCTGCAGCAGGTATTTCTGGCTTTAAAACAATGCTTTCAACAAATGAACCACGTATTCCGCTTGGCAGAAATGTGGATATTGATGACTGCGGTAATTTAGCAGCCTTCCTGTTAAGCCCAAAAGCTAAAAATATTACTGGCTCAGTGGTTTATGTGGACGGTGGCTTTAATATTACAGCTATGTAAGAAAAATTAATTTTAAATCATTTAAGGCGATTTAAAAATCGCCTTTTTTAATAATTAAATAATAAGGAATATATTATACGATGCATAAATGGTTAGAAACAATACAAAAAGCATTTCCAGAAATAAAAAAAGAAAATGTAGATAAAACTGTATTAAAGTTTGATATTATAGAAAATATTGATGATACAATGATTAAAAAAGAGGCTGCATCTGATAACGGCTTATGCTTTTCTTGGAAAGATGAAGAAAACAGCTATATTATGGCAGTAATTGGAGCAGAGCCTTGCAGCAAAGATGAAATACAGGATAAACTGGAAATAGTTTTTGATAAAATGTTTGGGGATACTTCTTCTGAACTTTATGCAGCAAGACATGTAATAATAGATGATATGTATGGTCTTGAAGTGCTTGGTGGAAACGATACAGATGATGCAAAGTATGATATATTTTACGGACTTTATTTAACAGACGATAAAGAAAGTTATGTAATAACAGGCTTTGGCGATGATGAAGTTGAGTTTGTATTTGAAAAATTAACTGGTGCCAGCAGATTATTTAACAGGAAAAGTGAGCCTGCACTTATTTCAAAAGGTAAATCAAATGATAAAGAAATAAAAGCCGTAAGAAAATTAGCATCAAAACTTTACATTGATTTTGAAATGAACTGGCAGATATTAAACTGCACTTTTTCTGTGCATGATGGCAGACTTGATACTGGGAGAGAAACTTCTTTTTTAATGCTTTCAGAAAAAGGCGTTGAAGAAATGGATTTTGTAGAAATCTATAATGAAGATAAAACTTTTAATGAAGAAATATCTGACCTTTTATCATGTATTGATGCCTATGATATATCAGGCTTTACTGTAACATTATTTAAAGACGGCAGGTATGGTATTACATATTACCCTGTTGAAGAAGATGAATTTAATGAAGAAGATGAGCATGACCATAACCATGACCACTGCCACCATGAGCATTATTACGATGATGAAGAAAATGATTATTTTCCAGAGCATGGTAGTGAAAAAGAATATGCATTAAACTACATGAATAAACTGCATGCAGATATTTTAAGCCCTGTTGAAAAATGGGATAATGGTATGGTTATAATACAAAATACAGAAAATTTTACAATGGTTTACCCATACTATAATACAGGCAGTAACCCATTTATAGAAGTAAATATTATAGAAGATACAGATGAAAATTTAGATGATGAAAGCTATATGGAAGAATTAGGCACATTATACGGCAAGTATTATCCTGCAATGTATGATTATTTTGGTGATAAGGTAGATGAGCTTGATTTATATACAGTTATGTTTTACTTTAAAAATAACGGCTTAAATCAGGTTGAAAATTTATCAGTTGCATATAAAGAGTTTGAGTTTGATGTTTTTTGTGCTGTGGAAGACGGCGATGACAGCATATGGGCAGTAAATTTAACTGCTGTATCAGAAATATTTGATAAAGCTTTTGCAGAAAAACCGTTAATGTATCTATCTTTTGAAGCAGCATACGTTGATAAATTATTACTTCCAGGAAGTATAAATGGATTATCAAGCAGTGGGGAAGAAATGTTTGATGAATATATTTCCTTAACAGAGCAGGCAGGAAATAATATTATTGCATTTTTTGAAAGTATAGACCATGCAAATAATAATAAAAAAGCTATATTTACAATCTTCCCTAATGGGAAAATAGGTGTAAAATTTATATAAGAATAAAAAAATCATAGAAAATTTTAAAAACATATAAAATTTTATTTGACAATTTTTAATAAAATTCTTATTATCATTTTTCATTATATAAAAAGTGAGCCTGATATTTTAGGCATTCTCTTATAAATTTATGGAGGCAAAGATGGCACAGCTTACTCTGGCAAAGCGTACCAACTTAAAAAAAGTTCGCAAACAAGGTTTTCGTGCAAGAATGGCTACTAGAGGTGGCAGACTTGTTATTAAAAGAAGACGTGCAAAAGGTCGTAAACGCCTTGCAATTTAAACCTGAAAGCTTTCCCCGTAGTAATCATGTATGTAAATCAAAAGAATTTACATTAATATATACGGGGAAACGAGTTTCAGGCTCAATGTTTATAGTCTATTATAACATATTGGGCAGTGCAGGCAAAGCAGGTTTTACAGTAAGTAAAAAAGTTAGCAAATCATCAGTTGAGCGTAACAAGCTTAAACGAAGATTAAGGGAAATATACAGGCGTAATAAAAGTAAACTGCCTGCAAATATATCTGTAATTATACGAGCATTACCAAAAGCTGCAGGAGCCGATTTTAATGAGATTAAAAGAGAAATTCTTTCGCTTTTTAACACTATTGCATCCAAAGAACATAGCAATAATGCTGGTAAAGTGTTATAAATACTGTATCTCTCCCTATATTGGTAACCATTGCCGATTTTATCCAAGCTGCTCAAGCTATGCTGTGGAAGCTTTTCAGAAAAAAGGTTTTATTAAAGGTCTTTTTTTGACTATTTGGCGTATTCTGCGGTGCAACCCTTTCAATAAGGGTGGTTATGACCCTGTTAAATAGGGAATATTATAAAAAAATAAGGATTTTATATATATGGATAAAAGGACAATTATAGCCCTTGTGCTTAGTTTTGTAGTTATTTTTGGCTGGACATACGTTGTAGTTCCTCTATTTACTCCAAAGCAGCCTGCTTATGATAATTCATCATCAAAAATTCCTCAGGCTCCTGTTACATCATCTATAGATAATGCATCTGTTGATAATGTTTCAATTATACAATCACCAGTAAGTGCACCAGTTCAGGCATCTAATGCAGAAGATTTAACTACTGAAAAAACTAAAATTATGGAAGTTACATTTAATACTGCAACTGGTGATATAAGAAGTGTTGCATTACCTCAGTGGAAAGATACTGAGGGTGAATTTGTTACTTTTAATAAAAACGGCTCATCAGATTATGCTAAAATGCTTACTCCTGTAAACAGCGGTTACACTAAAAAAATAACTCATCTTGATAATGGTTTATTAGTTACTTTTACTGCAGAAAGCGGTTCATTAATTATTAGTAAATCATATCTTCTTTCAAATGATTCATATTTAATTAAAACTAATATTGATGTTACAAATACAGGCACTAACAGCTTAAATGTACCTGTTAAAATAAATATTGGACCAAAATTAGGTTCTGGTTTTGAAGATACTACTTATGTTTTTGAGGGGGCAGTTATCTCTAACGGCGATAAAACATACAGAGTAAAAATAAATGATACAGACAGCGAAGTATTAGACAGGGCTGTATGGGCAGGATACACATCAAAATATTTCTTATTTGCAGCAGCAAGTAATGATATATTTAAAAAGGCAGAAATTTTTCCTGAAAATAATTCATCAGTAGCATCAATTAATACTGATTTTATAGTAAACCCTGGCAGCAGGCAGCAGGCAGCTTTTGATTTTTATGTTGGTCCTAAATATTACGACCAGTTAAAAGATTTAGGTCTTTCCCTGCAAAAAAGTATGGATTACGGCTGGTTTTATTTCATAGCTATCCCTATGCTTTACATTTTAAACTTTTTACATGATATTTTCCATAACTATGGTATTGCAATTATAATACTTACAATTATTGTAAAATTATTAACACTGCCGCTTACTTTAAAAAGTATGTTTTCTATGAAAGAAATGGCAAAAATACAGCCAAAAGTTTTAGAATTAAGGGAAAAATATAAAAATGACCCTGCAAAATTAAATCAGGCTACAATGGATTTATATAAAGAGCATAATGTAAACCCATTAAGCGGCTGTTTTCCACTGCTTTTACAAATACCAATATTTTTTGCATTATATAAAGCTCTGCTTTTATCATTAGAATTAAAAGGCGCTCCATTCTTTGGCTGGATAGTAGACTTATCAGCAAAAGACCCATATTACATAACACCAATAGTTATGGGTATAACAATGTTTATTCAGCAGAAAATGACTCCGTCTACTGCAGACCCTATGCAGCAGAAAATATTTTTAGCTATGCCTATAATATTTACATTTTTATTTATAAACTTTCAGTCAGGTCTTGTACTTTACTGGCTTACAAACAATGTGCTGTCAATTATACAGCAGTACATAATAAACAAAAGGAAATAATGAAAGAACAAACGAGTATTTACTACGAGGTTATATTATGAGAATTTTTGAAGTTGAAGGGGATAGTGTAGAAGATATTATCTCACAGTTTACAAAACAGCAAAACGTTCCTGCAGATTACATCAGCTATGAAGTTATTGAGCAGGGCTCAAAAGGTTTATTTGGACTTGGTAAAAAAAGTGCAAAAGTTAAGATAAGTTATAATGAGGCAGAATATATAAAGCGTAAAGCAAAGCTTATGCTTAACGAACTTTTAGAAAAAGCAGGGTTTACTGATGCTCATGTCAGCGTTGAGCAGACAGATAATAGAATTATCTTAAATATTGAAACAGAAACACCAGAATTATTAATAGGTAAATCTGCTCAAACATTAGATGCTCTGCAGTATGTTTTTGATAAAATGATTAATCTGCCGGAAGACAGTGAAATCAGCTTAATAGTAGATGTTGGTTTTTACAGAAAACGCAGAGTAGAAGAAAACGTTGCAAAAGCACTTGCAATGGCAGAAAAAGTTAAAAGGTCAGGCAGACCATTTAAACTTGCACCTATGAGCAGCATTTTAAGAAAAGAAATACATATTGCACTTAAAAATGTGCCTGGTGTATCAACTATCTCAACAGGTGAAGGCCCGTTAAAACAGGTTTCTATTGTATCAGATAAACCAAGAAACAATAGAGGCAGATTTAATAACAGAAGAAATAATAGATATAATCACAGAGAAGAAAACTAATGGTAATGAAAATATTTGTGCTTGCAGCAATTCTTGCAGGCATTTATTTCTTTTTTAAAATAAAAGATAAAAAGCAGGACGAGCAGAAATACAGCGAATCAAATGATGATGTTAAAGCTGTAGAAATGAAACATGATGCAGTATGCGGCTCTTATGTGGAAGAAACTACAAAATATAAAGTAAAGCTGCATGATAAAATATATTATTTCTGTTCAGAAGAATGTAAAAATAAATTTATAGAAGAACATACTAAAAATTAGTATTTAGGAGATACAATGTATACACTACTGTTAGGGCTTTTAGTTGGTATTATTACCGGCTATTTAGGTTTCTTAATATACCCAAGCTATGTACTTGCAGGCTTAACTTTTGTAGCAGGCGTTTTAGTTTTTAACTTTTTCATGGGACGCTACTTTATGAAGAAAATCACAGAGGTTTTTAACTCTACTGAAAAAGATATTAAAGCAGGAAAAGCAGATATTGCCATAGAAAAAATGAAAACAGGATACAAATATTCTAAATGGCAGTTTTTAGTAAGAGAGCAGATAGATTCTCAAATCGGTATAATATTATATGCTAATAAAAGGTTTGATGAGGCACTGCCGTATCTTAAAAAATCATTAAAAAGCAACTGGATGGCAATGAGTATGCTTGCAGCTTATTATTATAAACAAAAAGATTATGCTAATATGAAAGCTGTTATGGAAAAATCGTCTAAAGCAAATAAAAAAGACAGCTTTACTCAATGTCTTTATGCATACTTTTTATCAGAAACAGGCGATGTGGACGGGGCAATCAGTGTGCTTGCAAAAGCCATGAAAAAACTGCCGTCTGATGAAAGGCTGCAAAATGCAAGTGATGCACTTAAAAACAAAAAGAAAATTAAAATGCAGGCTTATAATACTTTATGGCTGCAGCTTCACCTTGCTAAAATGCCGGAAGGTGTAAAACAATATCAAACATTAATAGGCAGACAAAAAATAACTAGAAGATAATTTTAATATGCTTGAAGATATACAAAGTTCAAAAGATACAAGAAATATTGATATAGACCAGGTAGGCATAAAAGATATAGTTTATCCTATATCGTTAAAAGATAAAAATAAAGGTGTGCAAAATACAGTAGCCAAAATTACAATGAGTGTTATGCTGCCACATCAGTATAAAGGCACTCACATGTCCAGATTTATTGAAATTTTAAATAAACATAAAGATAATATGGATATTCATAATGTTGGCTCTATTTTGCAGGATATGAGAGAAATACTTTCATCTGATTCTTCCTTTATTTCTCTTTCTTTTCCATATTTTATGGCAAAAACTGCGCCTGTATCAAAATTATCTTCCCTTATGGACTATAACTGCGAATTTATAGGCAGCTGCTCAGAAAGCGGGCTTGATTTTGTATTAAAAGTAAAAGTTCCTGTGCAGTCATTATGCCCATGTTCAAAAGAAATTTCAGACTATGGTGCTCATAACCAAAGAAGTATTGCCTCTATTTCTGTAAGATATAATAAAATTGTATGGATAGAAGATTTAATAGAAATAGCAGAAAGTTCTGCCAGTTCATCAATTTATTCTCTTTTAAAAAGAGAAGATGAAAAATATGTTACAGAATATGCTTACGATAACCCTGCATTTGTAGAAGATATTGTGCGTAATATTACACAAAAACTTATGCAGGATGATAGAATAACATGGTTTGAAGTAGAATGTGAAAATATGGAATCAATTCATAACCATAACGCATGGGCTAGAATTGAAAGAAAAAAATAAATATTATATAAAAAGAATTTTTTATTTTCTTTTACTTTTTATCCTGTCTTATATAATAGTAGATTATTACTCTATAATATGCCTTTTATTTGGAAACAGTGTAGAATTAACTCATATTTCTTCTTTATTTATCATTATTATTTGTTTATTTATTTTTTTAATTTTGATTAATCAGTTTTTTACTGTTAAAAAGTTTAAATTATTACTTGCTATTATGATTATTATATCTATTGCAGGTGTGCTGCCTGATATGATTCATTTTGTAATATTTAATAAACCAATAGATTATATTTCACTTATGACTTTTTCTGATACTAATAATTCAGAAGTTAGTGATTTTATTAATACTTACGGCACTTTTAATGTTTATATAAAATTATTTCTTTTAATTATACTGCCATTTATTTTATTATATTTTCTGCCCTCTTATAGTCTTAAAATAAAAGTTAAATCATGGAAGTTTATTTTATTAAGCGTCATTATTTTTACTGTATTAATATTAACTCTGCCAAGAGATTATGTTCAAAGGGAAATAAGGCCTGTTTATTTATCTAATACTTATAAACAGGTTCTAGTTGATAAAAAATTATTTATAGAAAATATAAAAAATATTAATCATGAAGATTTTGGTGAAATAAAAATAAACAGCATAAGCGATAATAATACATATATATTAGTAATAGGTGAATCAGCAGACAGAAACAGGTATTCATTATATAATTATAATAGAGATACTTCTCCATATTTATCAAAAATAAAAGATGAGTTATTTTTATTTGATGATGTAATTTCACCCCATGCACATACAAGCCCTGCATTAGAATTAATTTTAACATTTGGTGATTTAAGAAATAATGACTTAAAATATAAATATGGCTCTATTATAGATTTTTTTAACAGTGCAGGGTTTAAAACATTTTGGATTTCTAACCAGTATAAATATGGAAGTTATGATTCAGGCTATTCTGCAATAGCAAATGCAGCAGATGAAAAAATATATATTAATACAAATTCATGGCAAAGTAATAAAACTAATTATTATGATGAACAACTCATTATTGAATTAGAAAAAGTATTAAAAGAAAACTATGGTAATAAGTTTATTATTTTACACTTATTTGGCAGCCACAGCCCATATAATAATCGTTATCCAGAAAAATTTAATGTATATAAAAGTAACCAGTATTTAGCAAATATAAGCCCTGATTCTAAATATGCAAACGTTATGAAATATAATGCTTATGATAATTCAATTATATATACTGATTATGTGCTTAAAAAATTAATAGATGTTTTAAAGCAGGAAAATATTAATGGATATATGCTTTATTTTTCTGACCACGGAGAAGATGCAGGCTCAACAGATAAAAATGTATTTTATGGTCATAATGAATCAATCAGCTCAAAACCAATGTATGAGATACCTTTTATTTTGTGGCTTTCTAATAAATATAAACAGGAAAACAGTGGGAAGGTTAATAATATTAAATTAAGCATACATAAACCATACCAGACAGACAGGCTTATACATACTATTATTGATTTATCAAATATGGATAATGAATTATTCAAGCAGTCAGAAAGCATTATTAATAAAAATTTTCAGGAAGTAAAAAGGGTATATGGTAATAAAGAATATAAAAAATAAATACTTATTATTAATTATTATATTATTATTAATATTAATAGGTTATATTTTAAATAATACAATATCAGCATATCTTTATATTTTAAATGATAAAAGTATATTAAATAATATTCATATTAATTCAAATAAAACAGCACAATATGCAGAATATAACTATAAAATTGATGGTAAATGGCTGCATCATATAAATAATATAAACGATGCAAAATTATTTCAGGATAAATCAAAAGCTTATGAGCTTGATGTAACATTTATAGATAATGCATTATTTATTTCTCATGATATGAGTGAATTTAATGCAGGAGTAACGCTGCAGGATTATTTAGCTGCATTTGATAATTTAAATGGCAGAAAATTTTGGTTTGATTTAAAAAATATTAATACTCAAAATTATAAATTATTTATTAATTTGCTTAATTATGCAGTAGAAAATACCAATAATGGATTACTAAAAAAATCAGACATTATTGTTGAAATAAGTGATTTAGAAGTTTTAAAATTAGTATATAATATGATTAAGCATGATAATACTAGATATAATTTATCATGGTATTTTACAGGTATTGATTTATCTGATAAAAATAAGGCTGTTTCAATAATAAATAACTATATAAATCAAGTAGATGAATATTTTTTTGATTATATATCAAGTGATATAAAGTATTATAAAGTTATTGAGAAAGCATTTCCTAATATGAAAAAACTTGTATGGTATACAGGCGGCTGCATAATAGAAAGGAAATATAAAAGAATGCTGCTTTATAATTATGTTTCTAAGAATAAAAATACAGCAGTAACCCTTTACCCTTTATGTAAATAAAGTTATGCAGTAATTTAAAGTATTTTTTTATTGAAATATTAGTATAGTTTATTTATATTACATATAATAAAGATAGGAGTTAGTAATGAAGTTGTATTTGTAATGCTTTTAATGTTTTATGGCTGTGCAGATGATAGTAAAGATTCATCAAATATTAATAACAGCAGTATTACATCAGAATCAGATAATTCAAGCAGTTCAGGCGGCGATGAAATAATTAATCCAGATGATAATTCAGGTAACAGCGGTAATAATGATGAAGTAACAAATCCAGATGAAAACGAGGGAAATACTGGAATTGAAGTAACAAATCCAGATGAAAACGAAGGAAATACTGGAAGTGAAGTAACTAATCCAGACGAAAATGAAGGAAATTCTGGAAGTGAAGTAACAAATCCAGATGAAAACGAAGGGAATACTGATAGTGGAGTAACAAATCCAGATGAAAATACTGGCAGCACAGGCAGCAGTGATGATATAAGCAGTTTACCAAATATTCCTCCATTAGAGGCAGAAACACAGCGTTATATTATATTAAATGCTAATGGTGGAACAGGTGGATATGACGGATATGCATATAAAATTATGGATATAAATAATAAAACTAATATTCCATTAAATACATTTACTAATAACGGATATGAATTTTTAGGCTGGTCTGAAAATAAAGATGCTGTTGACCCGAAATATCTTGATGGTGATTTATATGCAGTAACTGGAAATGTTATATTGTATGCTGTATGGGGAAAATCTGAAGAAGTTGTTACTGTAACTATAGATTTTACTGATGCCAAAAATATAGGTATGCCAAATAAATTTTCATATAGAAAGGGCAGCAGTGCTGTTCTTCCAGAACTTGCAGCATTTAAAAGTGGACTTATTCCTGTAGGATATACAAAAACATTAAATAGTATGCAGGCAGATTATCTTCCAGGTGATATATTTTCAGATGAAGCAGATACTACACTTTATATTGCTTTCAGCGACGGCCGCTGCCTTGACTGTAAGGGGCAGACTATATGGGTGAAAGGCGTTAATGTTGATGAGAACAGCTGGGTAAATAAATATGGTTATGCTGGTCAGACTGTCAGGTGGGAGGCAAATAAATCTAACTGGTTTGATATTTATCAGTTTCAATATAATATGTGCTGGGCAGCTACTGCATCAAATTTACTGCTTTGGTGGCATTCTCAAAATAAAAAATATATAGATGCATATAATCCAGAATTAAACAGTAAGTTTGAATACCACTATGATTCACGAGGGCGTTTTGCATTTAGTTACTTATTTGACAACGAATTCAGGCAATACTGGGAGAATGTAGGTGGTCAGCAGAATGCAGGTCTAATCTGGTTTTTAGTTGGTCAAAATGATAGAGGCGGCGGCGGATATTTTAAAGATGTTTTTAAAGGCAAAGTAATGACTAAAACAATAGATAATTTGAATAAAGTTACATTTAATTATTATATGACAGATGCTTTAAAACATAATAAAGGAATATCTTTTGGCATTTTAAATCCTGGTTCACATGCTATTACAGGCTGGGGTGCAAAATATGATGAAGAAGGATTTATAGAAGAAATATATACATCAAACTCGCAAACTGAAAGTGATATTGCTGATATTGATGGTGGTGGACCAGGCGGTTTAGACAGAGATAAAGTATATTATAAAAATAATAACGTAGATTATCCAACATTAAATGGTAATACTGTTCCATTAATGTCTTTATATACATTTTCATTAGGTCAGGAATACTGGGAAGAATATTTTAAAGAACGAGGAATAACAATTGAATAAATGATTATTAAAAGCGGGTTACATACCCGCTTTTAATATATTTATTAGTTATTGATAGTTAAATCTTATAATATCTTGATAAACATAATATTTACTTTGGTATATAATATTATTTACATGCAGAAACAGCTATTTTTTTAGATACTTTTTTATTTCTAACTGTAGCAAGTTTAAAGTTAACACATTTATCATCTTTAGCAGTATATCTAAATAATTCTACATCAACCTGTTTTATAAATTTATCTTTACCATTTTCTGTAATATATATATTATATTTTGGATTATTTTTTTCTTTATCCCATGTTAAGATAATATCATTTCCCTTACGTTTGACTACAACATTTTGAGGGGGCAGGTTAAGTGTGCTTGTATCTCTTTTAAAGTTCATTTGATACGGAATACCAGTATTATTATCTCTGTCATAAGGCATTGCTATAACTGAAAGTGTGGCAGAATTAACAGGCAGTTCGTCAAAGCATGTTTTTATACCATTTTTTGCCTCTCCTGCTTTTACTCCGTTAATTGTTACAATAGTTTTAGCAACTACATCACTTAGGCTTGGGTATACACATACTCTGCTGTTTCTTTCATAAGTAACATTAATATTTGCATGTTTTATAGGGCTGTAATATTTTATAGTTTTTATTATAGCAGGCGAATATGTTTTTATTCTGCCGTAATAATGGCGAAACCTGTATTTATAAAGCCTGTTATTTACAACATCTGTATCAATAAACACCTGTTTAGGATTAATTAACGCAACACGTTTAAACCCTGCAAGATTAAAAAATCCAATATTTTCATCGGCTCTTTCAACAAATAAAGTATAGTTATCGCTGCCGTTGTAAATAGATACACCTTCACTATTAATTGCATAATCAATTGCAGTTGGATAAGGAATATCAAGGCTGCTTTTTGCAACAGGGTCAGACTTAATACCGCAGGCAGCCAGAATAAATATTAAAAAAATAAGTGCTGTATATCTATAAATTATCATCTAAGAAACTTTTAGCCATTTTAACTTGAGTCATCACAGATTCTGCAGATGTGCCGCCGTATGAATTTCTGCTGTTTACTGATGCATCAAGAGTAATATAGTTATAAACATCATTTTCTATAAATTTAGAAAACTGCTGCATTTCTTCAAGTGATAAATCTTCTAAATTTTTATTTTTTTCAATAGCGTAAGCAACAGTTTTGCCTACAATATGGTGAGCTTCTCTAAATGGAATACCTTTGCGCACAAGGTAGTCTGCTAAATCTGTGGCAGTAGAATATCCTTTTCCAGCAGACTGGCGCATTTTATCTATATTTACGCCCATTTTTTCTATCATTGGCGCAAATACTTTAAGAGATGCAAGAAGTGTATCTACTGCATCAAAAAGCGGCTCTTTATCTTCCTGCATATC
>DXAQ01000115.1 GCA_019116905.1 Candidatus Mucispirillum faecigallinarum
GTAATGTGGCAAAAGTAACACTTGAAGGCAGTGATACAATAGCTGATTTAGAAAACAAATTAACATCAGCATTAGTAGACCAGCTTGATATGGGTGCAGAGGAAACTAACCCTAATGCTACAACAGTTAATGATAACCTGGTAACATTTGTAGAAGACCCAATAGGCGGCGACTATGCAGTTGAAGGCACATTTGTAATACAAGGTGCAGTGCTTGGTGATAAATCTAACTTAACATTTGTAGGTGATGAGGCAGTTTTATCAGCATTAGGTATTACTCAGATACAAGAAGCACAAGATTCTTCATTAAATGTAAGAGTAACAGATGCCCACACTGGTGAGTTTATAGGTGAAGATGTTGTTACAGATAACAGATTAAGAAACGTAATTGAAGGTGTAGATGTAATTATTAACCCAGAATCTGCAGCAGATGTAACTTTTGAAAATGGTAAAATGGTATTTACAGATAAACTTGGAGCAGAAGAAGCATTCCTGCACATTAAAGATAATGCAACAAAAGCTGCAGTAGGTGCAAATGAAGGGCAGGTAATAGACATATCTATAGGCAGATTAGATACAGTAGGTATGGGAATTGATGGAATAAATGTGGCAACATTTGAAGATTCACAAAAAGCTATAACAAAATTAGATATGGCATTAGAACAAATATCAGCAGCAAGAGCAACAGCTGGTGCACAAATGAACAGGTTAGAATATACAATAACTAACTTAAATACAACAAGAGAAAATATGGTATCAGCAGAAAGCCGTATAAGAGATTTAGATATTGCACAAGCATCAAGTGATTTAGCAGCACAACAAGTGTTATTACAATCAGCAACTGCAATGCTTGCACAAGCTAACCAAATCCCAAGCTACGCAGCACAATTATTACAATAATAATAAAACTCCCCCTGATAAAAAAGGGGGAGTATAAAAAACCTTTGGCTTTTGCAAAATAGTTTTAAGAAAATATTTTACAAAATCCAAAGATATACAAAGTATCTCTCCACAGCTTTGTATATTCAATAAAAAGTGTAGTGCCAATACACAAAAAAAGGGGTTTAGGTCCTCCAGCCTAAACCTTTTTTTTATTTTCTTAATGTCAAAAATAAAAACGATATAGTGTAATTGCTTATTTTCCCATAATTTTATTATAATATTCTTTAAAATCATCAATATTTAGTTCATGCCATTTATTTAAGCTGTTTGTGCGGATTAAATCTTTGGCAGCTAAAAATGCCAGGCTGTTTATTACTGCAGGGTTGTATGAATTTTCTGCAACCTTGATATTTTTTGTATAACTTACTGCCCGCACTAATTTTTTAGCCCTGTAAAATATTGATTTAATTTTCAGCATATTATGGTTTTTATCCTGCAGCACAACTCCTTCATAATCAATATCAATGCTTTCTGAATAATAGTTTATAAGTTTCAATAAATCTTTCTGATTATCTGCCATGCTTAGTAATTTTTTTTGTTTAAAAAGTGAGCCTTTTAAATCATCTCTGTATATAGTTTCTTCTTTATTTTCTAAAATATCCAGCAAAATAATTTCAGATTTTTCAGCTTTTACAGGGTGCTCATCATTATCTTTTAAATGGATACATTCAAAAAGAAATGTAACATTATATTTTTTACTAACTTCTTTTACGTATTCTTTTTGTTCATCAGTAAACAATTCTTCTAAATATTTATTATATTTTTTGCCATACGCAATTGATTTTGTTGCAAATTCTAAATTATTAGTAGTTTTATTATAAAAAACGATACCTAAAAACCCATTATATTTTTTATAAAAGTAAACTGGGTATTCTACATTTTTTATCCAGTTTTCTATTTTTGTTTCAATATGCTCATCAGCATTAAAAAATTTTGGGTAGCCTCTGCCAGCTATTTCACCACTGTCAATATACCTGTATAACCCTCTTGCTTTTATTGTTATATCGTTCCATATTTTTTTATGGAAAACATTTTTTGTAAAATTTATTGATTTTAAGTTATGCTCCTTAAATTCTTTTTCCTGCACTATATCTTTTAGATTTTCTATAATCTTTTTGCTTTTTTTAGCAGGGTTTTCATACGTTTTTACCTGTTTTTCTTTTAAGTAAAAAGTAATAAGCGCATCGCCGTATTCTACACTACATTCAAGACAGTATGCGTTTTCATTAATTTTTATATTATCTTCTAACTGTTTTGGAAAACAGTTCCTGTGTCCAAAAATCTGTATAATATCAGGGTGATTTTGCTGCCATTTACTGCCAACTTTAATATAGCTTTCATACGTATCGCTGTCTTCTTTATAGCCGTAAGTTTTTTTACCGTTTAAAAAGCAGGCAGGAAAATGAGGAGTAAGTTTTTCTATCCCTGCATGGTTTAAAAAGTATTTCTGACCTTTAAAATCAAAGAAAAGGTAATCTTTTACAGTATTAGATATTTTTCGTAATGATTTTTTAATATTTTCAATCTCTTTTTTACTTTTTTTACTTTCTATTTCAGCAATAGTTTTTTTAAAATTATTACCACTGGAATATGGCACATCAAAAGCCCAGTAAAAAAGCCTTAAATCATGGTTGCCCATAATTAAATATACATTTTCAAGCTCTGATATTCTTATTAACGCATCTATCATAGATACATTATCTTCGCCTCTGTCTATATAATCACCTAAGAAAATATAGGCAGTATTTTTATCATGCAGCATATTATTTTCTTTTAAGAAATCATTAAAAACTGACCAGCTGCCATGCAGGTCTGGTATAACGCATATATCATCATATTTATTAAAGGTTTCTTCCTGAAAGAAAAATGTATCCCACTTATTGATTGATGATTCTAAATCTGTTTCATAATTTTTATGCTGTTTTTTAAACTCTATAAGCCGCGTTTGGAATTTTAAAAGTACATCATATTCTATGCGGTTATTATATTTTCTTGATATTATATTGTTATAACATTCATCTATATTAAATTTATCATAAACTATATCTATTACTCTATATCTGTATGCTTTTGCCATATCCTGAATTTTTTTTGTATCGTAAAGCCCTGTTGTATCTAAGATAGTAGTCTGGCCGTATATCATTCTGTTTTCAAGCATCTGCATAAGCTGATGCCATACTGTTTCATCATTAAAATTATCTATAATGCTGCCATTATCACTATATGGAATAAGTGCGCCATTCATGATACGTATAGTGTCTGCTGAAAGTGTATAATTTTCTAAGTTTAATCTTTTTATATCATAACTTTTGCCAGAGCCCTGCATACCTCTAAGCATAAATAATAATCTCATCATTTATCTCCTAAAAAAGATGATATATTATTAAATATAAAAAGACAATAAAAAATGGGGAAATAGAATATAAGCGGTTTGAATATATCAAACCGCTTTTAAAATTAGTTACTAGTAACGATAGTAGTTTATTCGTTAAAAAGGCATAAGAAAGAAGTGAACTGTCAATAAAATTCTTAAATATATTTTAAATATATTTTTATTGACAACAGATTATCTATGTATTATAAAAATTTTTTTCTATTTTTATAGTAAGTGAGGAAATATGAAAACTGCGGATATTCAAGAATTAAGCAACTTTTTACTTGATTATGCTGTAATGCTTATGCGTTCAGGAGCCAATACGGAAAGGACTGTCCGCAACGTTATAAGAATTAGTAATTCATTTGGTTATGATGCAGCCATTGCTATTTTTCAAAGAAATATTACAATGACTATTAATAATCCTAATGATTCATCTAAAAGAAGGACATCTGTTAAACAGCAGCTGCCACCCCATTTAAGCCTTAGTATTGTAAATGATTTAAGTGCATTAAGCTGGGAATGTTTTGATACTGATTTATCTCTTGATGAAGTTAAGAAAAAATATAATGAGATTGTTTCAAAAGCACATTCATCAAGTTTTGTGGTATTAATTTTTGCATCATTTGCTATTGCAGCATTCTGTGAACTTTTTGGTGGCGATTATGCGTCTATGCTGATAGTGTTTTTATCAACTCTTGTGGCTTTTTCTCTGCGTCTTTTGCTTATTAATTTAAAGTTTGATGTAAGGGCTATGATTATTGCTGTATCATTTACTGCATCATTTATATCATTTTTAATAGGTACATTTTTAATTTCTACTAACACATTAAATGTGGCTGTATCTACAAGCGTTCTTTTTTTAATACCGGGTGTTCACATTATCAACTCTGTTACAGATATACTTGACGGCCATTTAATGACAGGCATAGCAAGAGCAGTCAGCGCCATGATACTAGTTATATGTATAGCAATAGGTCTTTATGCAACCCTTTCTATTACAAGGTGGATGTTTTTATGATTGAAGTAATATTATATTCTTTAAACGAGGCTCTTTTTGCAGCTATAGCAGCAGTTGGTTTTGCTCTTATAAGCGACCCGCCAAAACGCTTAATTATATTTACTGCAGTTTTAGCAGCAGCAGGCAGGGGCTGCAGATATTTTCTTATAAATTATTATGATATAGGTATATCTACTGCCACATTTATTGCTGCCTTAGTGATAGGTTTTTTAGGAATGTATATGGCAAATAAATTAAGATGCTCTATGGAGGTTGTATCATTTCCAGCACTTCTGCCAATGATACCTGGTCTTTATGCTTATGAAACTATACTTTCCATTGTTAAATACAGCCAGGCAGTTACAATCACAGATAAGCAGGAAATCATAATAAGTATATTTGATAACGGTATTTCAACAGTATCAATTATAACATCATTAGCAGTAGGAGTAACTATTCCCCTTTTAATTTTTTATGAAAAATCATTTACCATGACACGTCAGAAAAAAGAAAGCTGATACTTTTGGCACGGTGCTTGCTATAATAAAAGCAAGTGAATGAAAAGTGAATTTAAAAGTGGCATTTGTATTGCTTATTAAAAAATAAGAGGTGTGAAATGATAGGGATTTTTGATAAAACAAAAGTAAATGATTTAAACTTTGCTCTTGATACATTATCTGTAAAAAATAATGGTATTTCAAGAAACATTGCAAACCAGGACACTCCAAAATATAAAGCAGTGAAACTTGTTTTCAGCGAAGTTATGGAAGAATATTACTCTAATTCAAATAACCCTATTACATTAAGACGCACAAACCCAATGCACATGCCTACAGGGGATGAGGAATTAGACCCTAGGACATTAGTTCGTTTTCAAAACAACCCGTCAACAAGAAACGACGGAAACGATGTGAATATGGACTATGAAATGAGCCAGCAGGCAGATGCAGAGTTAAGGTATAAACTTCTCTCTCAAATAGCAGGCAAAAAAGTTACAGGCCTTGTAGATTTAACTAAAACACAGGCTCAATAAGTTAAGTGAAGGGGTAGAAAAATGAGTTATTTTGATGTATTAGATACGGCAGCCACTGGGCTTTCCGCACAAAGAATAAGAATGAGTGTATTATCTTCTAACATGGCAAATGCTAACACTACACGTACAGAGGATGGCGGTCCATACAGGAAGAAAAATGTTATATTTAAACAAGTTTTAACAGGCGAGCATAAAGGTGGCGTTCAGGTAGATAAAATATATGAAGATACTAAACCGCCGCGCTTACAGTATGACCCAACTCACCCAGATGCAAACGAGGAAGGTTATGTAGCTATGCCTAACATAAGCCCAGTGGAAGAAATGGTAAACCTTTTGGAAGCAGCAAGAGCTTATGAATCAAACTTAACAATTTTACAGTCAGCAAAACAATTATCTAATGCTGCACTTGAAATTGGACGACAATAATATTAAGTAACATGTTAGGAAAATTTTTCCTGATTATGTTTGGTAGGAAAATTATGCCTGCATATAATGCATGTGGTAAAATTTTCCCATTATAGATTTATATTGATAAGTTATAAAAAAGATTGTATATTATATATAAGAGAAAGATAGGAGCAAAAAATGGCTGATATTAATAAACTGGATATTTTACTTCCAAACAGTTTACAAACAGATTACAGCTCTACTACTGGGCAGCAGCCTTCAGTTGTTGAAGGGGACAGCTTCTCTGATATTTTAAAAACTGCTCTTAGCAGTGTGGATTCTGCTCAACATAATGCAACAACAGCTATCCAGCAGGCACTTAACGGTGAAAATACAGATGTGCATGATACTATGATAGCTATGCAGAAAGCAGATACATCATTAAAAATGATGATGGAAGTCCGCAACAAACTGTTATCAGCATATCAAGAAGTTATTAAAACCCAAGTGTAGCATCATCCTTTATATTAATCTGCTGCACTTGGCATATCCTTTTCTGCAGGCTGGAATAGGCAGCTTTTACACTTAACAGTGGAGCTGTGTATTTACTATCTTTTTATTAAGCAATATATTTTTGTTTTTTGAGGTATAAAAGTGGGCAGTAATTCAGAAGAAAATAAAGAATCAGTTTCATCATATAAATTATTATGGCAGTCTCTGCCTGCAAATTTCAGACGTTTTATTATTGTAGTTTTTATAGTATTGCTTTGTTCTGCTGCTTTATCAGTTTTTTATTTCCGTGATGCAGTAGGTGAGCTTAAATTTATGAGCCAGCAGATAGATAAAAATTTGAGTGGTGAGCAGGTAAATAAATAAACATTATTTTCTGCAGTTCATATATTAATATGTATTAATATGTAATTTTGACAGTAAAAGTATGATATACAGCTTTATTTTAAAAAAAACACTTGTAACTGTTAAATAAATTTTATATATTGCAGTATATGTGCTTTGTTTTTTGCACAGCGTAAGTTTTTAATAGTATAGGAGCGACCATATATGGCGGTGCGTAATTTATCCACACAATTTTTAGATATCTGGGCAAAACTTACTACACTTCAAAAAGTAGCAATAGGGGCAGCATCTGTTGCGGTTGTTGCTGCTGTTACAGTTCTGCTTATTTGGGCAAACAAGCCGGCTTATAAACCACTTTACACAGAGATGACTCAGGAAGATGTGCAGGCAGTCAGCGACCAGTTACGCCAGCAGTCAGTTCCATTTAGAGTAAACGGCACATCTATAGAAGTTCCACAGGAAAATGTATATAACGCTAGAATGATGCTTGCAGAGCAGGGGCTGCCAAAAACTCCGCCTGCAGCAGGGTTTGAGCTTTTTGATAAATCAAGCTTTGGTAAAACTGAATTTATGCAGAATGTAGACTACCAAAGAGCATTACAGGGCGAATTAAGTAACACTATTGCAACAATGGATAAAGTAATGGAAGCAAAAGTGCACCTTAGTATACCAAAAGAAAGGCTTTTTATATCAGAAGAACAGCAGGCAAAAGCCTCTGTTGCTTTAAAATTAAAGCCGGACCAAACATTAAGTGAAGATGAAGTCCGCTCTATAAGCCATTTAGTTGCAGCAGCAGTAAAAGGGCTTGAACCGCAGAATATTCAGGTAGTAGATACGGCAGGTAACCTTTTAAGTGCATTTATGACTGAGGCAAATGAGCCATACAGGCTTACTCAAAACCAAATTGCTTATGAAAGAGACCAGGAAAAATACATGGAAGACAGGCTGCGTAATGCTCTGCGCCCTATGCTTGGGGATGATAACCCATTTATTGTCAGGGTTAATGTAGCAATGGATTTCAGCCAGAGAGAAGTTATCAGTGAAAAATATGGAGATACTCCTGTTACCCGTTCTAATAGAACATTAGAGATTAACTCAAAACAGACAGGTAAAGGGCCGCAGGGGATACCTGGTGTTGAATCAAACCTGGCGGAGCCTGATATATTAGTTGACGGTATAGTCAGTGAATATAGCAAAACAGATGAAACTACTAACTATGAAATAGATAAAACAGTTACAAGAGAAAATAAAGTAGGCGGCGAAATAAAAAGGCTTACTGTTGCTGTTGTTGTAGATGACAGGCAGACTATTGAAACTGTTGATGGCACAAAACAGCTTGTGCGTAAACCATGGTCAGAAGATGAAATGACAAAACTGCGTGCGGCAGTAGCTGCTGCTGTTGGCTACGATGCAGGCAGAACAGATGTTATTGAGGTTACGAATATATCTTTTGATACAACAAAAGATGAAATAGATTTAATGGCAGAAGAGAGTGCTAAGCGTATGGAAATGATAAAACAAATTGCATCTTATGTAAGTGCTGTTCTAATTATCTTTATATTTTGGCTGTTTATTTTACGTCCTATTATTAAAAGGATTGATAAAGCAAGAGAAATTGATGAAGAAATGCTTGGAGAATCTGCCCTTGATGCTCAAATGGCGGGGCTTGATATTTCTGTTGGCGATGAAAGCGGTTTCCCTAAATCTGTTGAAGAATTAGAGCGTGAAATAGAGGCAGAGTTAGAAGAATCTACCCCTATTGATGTTGAAGCAGTAAAATCTAAAGTTATGTTGAAGAAAATTGAAGAACAGGCCAATGAGGACCCTGAGATGATAGCAAACTTAGTAAAAGCTATGATTAAAAGCGGCGGCGGCCAGGGAGGCAACTAATGGCTAAGGAAGATACGGCTGCCATGATGGCTGCCCTGCAGGGTATATCCGCATCGCAGGGCATGAAAAAAGCAGCCATATTAATGGTTGCATTAGGGGAAGAAATATCATCTAAGGTTATGGCATATCTTGATGATGAGGAAGTTTCTGATTTATCAAAAGAGATTGCTTTAACAAGAGTAGTGCCGCCTGAGCAGATAGATGAAGTTGTAGAAGAATTCTACAACATGATGCTTGCGAAAAAATTTATATCAAAAGGTGGTTTAGAGTATGCTAAATCTATCCTTGTTAAATCATTAGGACCAGAGCGTGCAAGGAAGATTATAGACAGGCTTACTAAAATGCTTGAACAGTCATCTGGTTTTGAGTTTTTAACTAAGATTGACCCAAAACAGTTGGCGAAATTTATTATGAATGAGCACCCGCAGACTATTGCACTTATTCTTGCTCACTTAGACCCATCGCACGCAGCAGAATCTATGGCGCAGCTGCCGGAGGATTTAAAAGCAGAAGTTGCGGTACGTATTGCCAACCTGCAGGATATTTCTCCTGCCGTTGTTAAAACATTATCAAAAGTGTTAGAGGAAAGGTTTGAGGCATTATCATCATATAATGTTGAAGTTGGTGGTGTTAAATCTGTTGCGGAAATATTTAACCGTATGGACAGGGTTGCAAGTAAAACTACACTTGACAGGCTGGAAAAAGATTCTCCAGAATTAGTTGCAAAAATCAGAGATATGATGTTTGTCTTTGATGATATTAAAGTTCTTGGCACAGCAGCTATTCAGGAAATACTTAAAAAGGCAGACAAGAAAGTTCTTACTTTTGCACTTAAAGGTGCGGATGAAGATACTAAGAAAAAATTCTTTGAAAATATGTCTAAGCGTGCAATGGAAACCATGCAGGAAGAAATGGACTATATGGGTCCTGTCCGCTTAAAAGACGTGGAAAAAGCTCAGCACGAGATTGTTGCTATTGTTAGGGAGCTTGACGAAGAAGGAGTTATCAGTATCGGCGGCGGCGAAGAAGAACAATTTATTTAATATTTATAACAATTATAATTATACTTATTGCAGGCAAATTTTTTGTCTGCAATAATTTTATAAAGAGAAAGCGTTTAGTAAAAGTAAAATTTGTTTACGCTTTTAGAAATGTATATTAATGGTAATAAAATATACAGCCACAGGATGAACGATTTTTGTGAGGGCATTTTTTTCCGACTGGATAGGCGAGCGCATTATGCGAGGACAATATTTCCCGAGTGAGTAACGAGGAAAAAGAAATATTGGCTGGGAAAACTTCTGTAGTTGCGCTAATAAAAAAATACATAGATGTATTTTTTTATATTGTTTAAGAGCCACAGAAGGTGGCAACGCGTAGCGCGAGTGAAGTTTACGAGGACTGCCGATTTCCGCAAGCAAGTAGCGAAGAAACAGAAATCGCACAGGCTGTAAGCGATAGACGAACTTGTTTCGTCAGAGCGTGGATAAAAAAATACAAGAACATATTTTTTTATATAATTTATTAGGAGCCACAGGACGAACGATTTTTGTGAGGACATTTTTTCCCGACTGAATAGGGAGGAAACAGAAAAAATGGCTAGCAAGGCGTCGCGTAGCGAAAGCGATAGACGAACTTGTTTCGTCAGAGCGTGGATAAAAAAATACAAGGACGTATTTTTTTATATAATTTATTAGGAGCGCAGATATGTCATCAAAAGTAATAAAAGAGGACAGGTCAGAAGGCGTATTTAAAATGAGAGAGTTTGCCACAGTAGAGCGTGGTGAAAAGGATTATAATTTACGCTCATTTGCAGATGATGAAGAATTATCCGTGCAGGATATGTTTAGTGATACTGGCGAAGATGAACCTGAAACAATAGAAGAATATGAAGATGAAGTTACAGATAAAGACTACTGGCCGCCATCTCGTCTTGCAAAGGCAGAGGATGGCATAGTTGGCGAAAAAGTAGATATGCCTGCCGGTAAAATTGGCCAGGGTTTTGTGGAAGCTCCTATGTTTTCAGACAGCGAAGTCAGCGAGCCAAAATCACCAACTGTTATACGTTCACGTAATAATGACAGAATAGAAGATGATTTACCATTAGAAGATATTCCTGTTATGCATGTGCAGTCAGATACAGAGCATTACAGGGCAGAAGAATTAGAAGAAGAACATATTAAAGATTTGCAGACAGAAGGTATTCATCATAAGGCACATAATGGTGAATTTATTCCAAACCCTGCAATGTCTCCATTAATTAGTGAAAGCGAACTTGATGATTTAAAAAACGAGCTACAAACTTATAAAGAGCAGATAGAAGGCTATAAATCCCATGCAGAAGAAATGGAAGGTTTAAAACTTACTGTTGAAAAAGCACTTATGGAAAGGGATAAACAGCTTGATGCTGCAAATAGTGAGCTTGAAACTTTAAAAACTACACTTCCAGACCAGCTGACACAATCAAAAGAGGAGGGCAGGCAGGAAGGATACGAGCAGGCGCGAACTGAGTTTGAAAAACACTATGAAGCAGAAAAAGCCGACTATATGGCAAAACTTGATACATTTTATAAAGATGCACTTGCAAAAATAGATGAAGTAAAAGCTGCAATAGATGCAATGGATGAGCAGATACCTGCAACTGTTATCGGCTTTGTAAAAACTTTAATAGGGGAAGAAAGGAAAATTAATGATAAGTTTGCATTAAATATTATTAAGCAGAACCTTTCAAGACTCCATGAATTTAGAGATATAAAATTTAAAGTAAATCCAGAAGATGTGGAAGTTACAAAAGCAGGACTTCCTGATTATGAAGTTACAGGAGATGTGTCTATACCAAAAGGTGCTGTTATTGTAGATTCAAAATCTGGTGAAATTGCTTTAAATATAGATACTATGATTAATGATTTGGAAACAGAAATAAATGCGCAACTTACAGCTGCTGACAACAGTAAAACCGAAAACTAAAATAACGCTTACAGGCAGAGTAACAAAAATTGCAGGGCTTGTGGTAGAGGCAGACGGCCCCCTTATAAGTATAGGCAGCCGATGCACAATAAAAACTGTAATGGATACAGAAATATATGCAGAAATTATTGGGTTTCGTGATGACAGGGTTGTGCTTATGCCTTATGGAGAAAATGAGGGGATAGCGCCAGGCAGCCTTGTAAGTGAAGTAAGCGACGGTAATAAAGTATTTGTTGGAGAAAGCCTTTTAGGCAGAGTGCTTGACGGTTTTGGCAACCCAATGGATGGTAAAGGTCCTCTTGCAGATGTTCACCCTGTGCCGATAAGTGCTGCACCACCGCCACCATTATTAAGGCGTGTAATAAAAACACCTATATCTACAGGGGTAAAAGCTATTGACGGTTTATTAACATCAGGCAGTGGACAGCGTGTAGGTATTTTTGCAGGTTCAGGTGTTGGAAAAAGCGTTCTTTTAGGTATGATTGCAAGAAATACAAGTGCGCAGGTAAACGTTATTGCCTTAATAGGAGAACGGGGCAGGGAAGTAAGAGAATTTATTGAGCGTGATTTAGGTGAAGAAGGCTTAAAACGAAGTGTTGTAGTTGTTGCTACAAGCGACCAGTCTGCATTGGTCAGAAGACTTGGTGCCTTTGTTGCTACTGCTATTGCAGAATATTTTAGAGATGAAGGCAAAGAAGTTATGCTTATGATGGACAGCGTAACACGTTTTGCTATGGCACAAAGGGAGATAGGCTTAACTGTTGGTGAGCCGCCTACATCAAAAGGTTATACACCTTCTGTTTTTGGGCTTTTACCAAAACTTTTAGAGCGTGCAGGCACAACTGAGGGGGAAGGCTCTATTACAGGGCTTTATACAGTATTATCAGAAGGTGATGATATGAATGACCCTATTGCAGATACTGTCCGCTCTATTATTGACGGCCACATTGTGCTTGATAGAAGTCTTGGCGCAAAAAACCATTTTCCTGCTATTAATGTAATGGTAAGTGCATCACGTCTTATGACAGAAGTTGCAACACCTGAACATATTGCAATGGCTGGTAAAATAAGGGACTTAATAGCCACTTACAGAGAGGCGGAAGATTTAATTAATATTGGTGCATATTCAAAAGGCTCTAACCCAAAAATAGATGAGGCGATTGCTAAAAATAATGCAGTAAATAATTTTTTAAAGCAGGGTAAAAACGAAAAATTTACTATGGAAGAAACATTAGGAATAATGCGCTCTATTGTAGGAAGTAAATAATAATATATGAATAAAAAATTTAAGCTTGAAAAAGTATTAGAGTTAAGAGAAAAAGCATTAGAGCGGGAAAAAATTAAGCTTGCTGATTTGCAGCAGAAAGAAAAGGAAGCAAGAGAAGAAATAAATATAGTTATAGAAGATATAAAAAGTAAAAATGATGAAATGGAGCAAGACAGGGCAAAAGGTCATTTTGATTTTATAGAAATGTATAATAAATATATAGCTGTCAGGCAGAACGATTTAGCAGTATGTGAAGCGAAATTACAGGCAGCAGTGCAGGAAGTAAATAAGCAGAAAGAAGTGTTAAAAAAATCTTTAAATGATTTAAAAGTAATGGAAAAATTAAAAGCAAAACATCTGCTTGATTATGCAGAATATGTAAAAAAACAGGAAAATATGCAGATAGATGAGATAAATATTTCACGAGGGCACAGCGCAGAATAAGGAGCAGTATATGAAAAAATTAGTAATTATATTAACTCTTAGCCTGTTTGCAGTAAACACTATATATGCACAGCAGCAGGATAATAAAGTAATTGATACAACAGCAATATTAAAAGAATTAAGAGAAAAAGAGAAAAATTTAAATATAAGGGAAGCCGATTTAAACGCCAAGGAAGCAAGACTTAACGCTATGGAGCAGGACTTACTTGCAAGGGAAAGCGATATTAAAAAAATAAGAGATGAAGTTTCTGCTCAGCTTAAATCATTAAGTGAACAGCAGAATAAAGAGCTTGATAACCTTGTAAAAGTATATTCTACATCAAAACCAAAATCTGTGGCAAATATTATCACTACAATGGATATAGATACAGCAGTATCAATTTTTAGCAGAATGACACCAAATGTGGCTGGTAAAATATTAAATGAACTTGGTAAATCAAACCCAGAATACGCTTCAAAAATGGCAGAACGTTTAACATATCAGCCAGTTTTTGGAGATGATAAAAAAAGACAGCAGCCAAAGAATTAGTAATATGAATGTATCATTTTCACCTACAATATGCGAAGATTTTCTTAATAAGCTTGACAGAAAATCTGGTTATGAAAAATTAAGGAAGGCAGCTTATAATATGGGTGTGCCGTCTTTGGAAGAAAACGCATGCACTGCTGTTACTAATATTGTATCTATAAAACAGCCGAAGAAAAGTATTGATATAGGCTGCGGTATAGGCGTATCCAGCATGGCAGTATTAAAAGGATGCCCTGAAACAAACTTAACAGCTGTAGACGGCAATTTAGAAAGAGGGCTTTTTTTCCAAAATTACTATAAAGATTATAAAAACGTTACATATTATCAGATGCGGGGCGAACAGTTTTTAAAAACTACTGATGAATTATATGATTTTGCATTTATTGATACAGTAAAGCGTGAATATTCTGCAATATGGCAGCTTTTAAGACCAAGGCTTAACGACAAAGCGTGTGTTATTTTTGATGATATATTAATATACGGATATGTTATGTGTCAGGAGTGCGAAACACCATATAAATACCAGTCAAACAGGCGTGAAGTTTTAAATTTTATTAATGAAATATTTGATGATGAAACTCTTAACGCTCAAATCATACCAGTCAATGGCGGTCTTTTAAGTATATCTTTAAAATAAATTAAATTTTTTAAAAATATCATTATATTATTTTTTTAGATTTTACAAATTTATAATAATTATTATTTCATTATTGCAAAATTTTATGTTATAATATAAAATATTTTGTTACATTTAAAAATCTTCATATTAAGGGTTATATATGAATAATGATGAATTAAAAAAAGCCTCTGAATTTGAGGAGGAAATTGAAAAAAGTTCTTCTCTTGATGAACTGAATAATATCCGTGTAAAATATGTTGGTAAAAAAGGTATAATCAGCCTTTTAAACAAAGTAGTAAGCACACTTTCTCCAGAAGAACGCCCAAAAATGGGTGAAACTATCCAAAACCTTAGAAATAATTTTGAAGCAAAGTTTGCAGAAAAATCTAACCGCATAAAAAAGGCATTAAAAGATGCTGCCTTATCTCAGGAATATATTGATGTTACATTAAGCCCTTATCCTTTTAATAAAGGCTCACTTCACCCTGTTAAAAAAATATATGATGAAATAGTTGATGTATTTACAGCAGCAGGTTATTCTGTGGCGCAGGGTCCTGAAATAGAAGATGATTTCCATAATTTTGAAGCTTTAAACCTGCCTAAAACTCACCCTGCAAGAGATATGCAGGATACATTTTATATTGATGAAAATAATATTGTTTTAAGAACCCATACATCACCTGTGCAGGTGCGCGTTATGGAAAGCCAAAAACCGCCTATTAAAATTATTGCTCCCGGTGCAGTTTACAGGTGCGACTATGACCAGACTCACTCACCTATGTTTCATCAGGTAGAAGGTTTAGTTGTAGATAAAGGCATAACTATGGCAGACTTAAAAGGAACTCTTAAACTTTTTATTTCTCGTATTTTTGGTGATGATTTAGATGTACGTCTTCGTCCAAGCTTTTTCCCATTTACTGAGCCTTCTGCGGAAGTTGATATGGGCTGCGTTCACTGCAGAGGTAAAGGCTGCAGAATGTGTAAAGGCACAGGCTGGATTGAAATTGCTGGCTGCGGTATGGTAAACCCTGCCGTATTTAAACATGTAGGCATTGACCCTGAAATATACAGCGGCTTTGCTTTTGGTATGGGTATAGAGCGTATTGCACTGCTTAAATATGGTATTGATGATATACGCCTGTTTTATGAAAATTCTCTTAAATTTTTAAAACAATTTTAGGTGGCAAAATGAACGTTAGTATAAACTGGTTAAAAGAATATATAGATTTAAATGATAAGTCAGTTAAAGAAATAGCTGACGGCTTAACTTTGGCAGGGCTTGAAGCAGAAGGATTTAAAGAGATTGCTGCTCTTAAAAATGTAGTAACTGCAAAAGTTATAAGCAAAGAAAAACATCCAAATGCTGATAAATTAAACGTATGTGTTGTTACAGACGGAAGTAATGAATATCAGGTAGTATGCGGTGCTCCTAATGTGGCAGCAGGTCAAACTGTGCCATTTGCAAAGGTTGGCGCTGTGCTTGGTGATATTAAAATAAAAGATGCAAAACTTAGAGGAATAGATTCTTTTGGTATGATATGCTCTGAAAGAGAGTTAGGTTTAACTGATGAGCATAACGGCATTATGGTGCTGCCGGAAGATACTCCACTTGGTGCAGATATAAACAGTATTGTTGGCACAGGTGATACTATTGTTGAATTTAATGCTACCCCAAACAGACCAGACTGGCTTTCTGTTATTGGTGTTGCAAGGGAGGCAGCTGCAGTATTTAAAAGACCTTTAAATCTGCCTGAATGTGATTTAAAAGAAAATAATGAAAATGTTTCAGACCTTATAAAAGTTACAGTGGAAGAAAAAGAAAAATGTCCTGCATATTTTG
>DXAQ01000116.1 GCA_019116905.1 Candidatus Mucispirillum faecigallinarum
GTAAACTGTTTAATTTCCGTATTCCATCTCAAATCTATTTAAATACAGAAAGTGAGGCTGGCACAGTAACATTAGCTGATAACGCATATCGTGAGTTATTATTAATTAAAGCATCGGCAAATGTTGCAAGGACAGATGCTGCATCACTTACTTCACTTACTTCACTTATGGAAAGACTTTATGGTGATAGGGGCGATTTTTATATTGTTGAAGCAGGAGTGATGAAGTTAAATTATGTTTTTGGCTTTTATTTACAGCCTTATGAGCTGGCGCTTGCAAAACGCAGAGATTTGCCGCCAAAGCCGGCAGGAGTTAGCTATACAATTTATCAAATAGATACAGCTAATACTTTTGGGTTTGCAGGAAGTAATATGCAGCCATTTAACTGCGGCACATTTTCACAAGTCGCACCACAATAAAATAATTTTAATAAGGAGATAAAAATATGATACCACAACAACCAGATATTATTCTTTCCCCTCTTGGATATTCAAGCGACACTAGAAATATACCAGCTACAACGCCAGCAGGCTCAAACCAATTAAGTTTTGAATCAGGATTCCCATTACTTACAAGCATACCTGTTCAGGAAGGCGGTCTGCCACCAGAAAGGCAGGATTTTAATGCTGCTTTTAAAATATTATCTGAATTTATTTATTTTTTACAATCAGGCAATCATTTTGATTGGAGCAATCAGCTTGATTATAATGCAGGCGCGCTTGTGCTGGGTAGTGATGGAGCATTATATTACTGTATCCAGGCAAATGGTGCTACTTCGCCAAATACCGTGCAAGACCCTACTACATCAAGCGGTTACTGGGTAAAAGTAATTGATGCACAAGGTGTGTTTAATATTAATATAATAGCTGATGGTGCAGTATCTACTGCAAAGCTAGCTAACAGCTCTGTAACAAATGCAAAAATTGCTAACAGAGCAGTAAATAATGCAAAAATTTCTGATGTGGCGGCTTCAAAAGTAACAGGGCTAGCTACAGTAGCCACCAGCGGCAGTTATAATGATTTAAAAAATAAACCGACGATTCCTACAAATGTAGCACCACTGCCAGTAACGGGTTCTGGAATTGGGCAGTGGGAAGCAGTTGGCCCTGCGGCACAAGTGCGACTGCCTGATGGCGGAACTTGGGCTATATTTGTTTCTTTATTTATAAATGGTGCTCTTTCAACAAATAGTTATATAGTTAATGTAGTATCTGGAGGGGCTTCTTTTTCTACGATAAAAAGAAAGTTTATTTTGAAATTGAGTATAAATATAATGCATTCCCTTTCCCTCATTATATAAATATTGATATGTTTTTAAAAGATACTGCTGTTTACTTAGCTGATATACAAAAATATAAAAATATAGATTTTGAAAAAGATAAACAAAATATTTATAATTTATTTAATATAGATATTGAAACTTATTTAAATCCAAATTAAAACCAAATATAAATTTTTAAATTAAATTTAAACATTAAGCGGTCATAAAAACCCGCTTTTTATTTTTTAACTTAAATTTCAAACAAAAATTTTTATAAAAAATTAAAACTACATTATCGCATTACTAACACGTTTTTTATCACGAGCCGCTCCAATTAAGTAAGAAAATAATCAATATTTTTCTAAAGTATTTTTATTGTATGTCCGATATAAAAATCAGCAGAAATACAAAAGGTTATAAAAAAAATTAAAATTTTTTCTAAAGTTTTATAATCTATTTGACGATATAGCTAGTGAGGAAGCTTTCTCTCAACAAAAAACAGCTTATGACCCCCAAAGGCGTAAGCAGCTTTTAGAAAGCAGCCTTACAAAAAAGAAGATACTGAAACAATCAGGTCGGCATGACGAACATTTCATCAATCTTTTAAATCGTATGTCGACAAACTAACCTGCAAAGGTTAAGGAGAAGACATTATGAGAAAAGCGATTTATAAGATTTCTTAAATTTTCAAGAAATCATAACCGACCAAAATGCAAGGACAATTTTTTAAGAATTAAAAAAATTAAAAAGATTAAAAAAAGGAATTTCGGGCAAGGAAGCCCCGCAGTAAAGCACTTACACGGAGGTATGTCATGGCTTTATCAATTTATAATAACGTAACAAGCTTGGGCGCACAAAGGTATTTAAATATTGGCAATAATGCTCAAACAAAATCGTTACAAAGATTATCATCAGGTTTAAGAATAAATACTGCAGCAGATGATGCTTCAGGATTAGCAATATCAGAAAAATTACGCGGCCAAATCAGTGGTATGAAAAGGGCAAGTATGAACGCTCAAGACGGTATTTCATATCTGCAAACTGCTGAGGGTGCAATGGCTTCTGTTACTTCTATGCTTCAACGTATGCGTGAGCTTGCAGTTCAGGCAGGTAACGGAACATATACAACTAATGACAGGGAAATGTTACAGTTAGAAGTAGACCAGTTAAAAGATGAAATTAACCGTATTTCCCAAACATCAGAATTTAATACTAAAAAACTGCTTGACGGAAGCGGTACCGCTTTATGGAGCTCCACAGAAAATTATTTAGGTGCAGTAGTTAAAGGCCCAGCAGCTGCAGAAGGTAACTATAAAGTAGATACTTCTGTTCAACCAGGGCAAAATAATGTTTATAAATCACAAATTATGCAGGTTAATAACGGCGTATTAGTAGCAGAAGTTACTTCAACTACAAATAATCCAACTGTTACAAGTGTTAGAGACCCAAAAAATATACCTGTAACAAATAATGAAGATATGGTTATAACAGTAAAAGGAGAAACTGCAACTATAGATGACGGATCAAATTCTACTCATACATTAAGCGCTATGCAGACTTATCATGGTGCAGAAGGCAGTCAGTCAACATGGAAAGTTTCTTCTGCTACTTATACTAATAATGATAACGCAATGTCTGGTTATTATGAAGTAGAAATAGTAGATACAACAGATGGCACAGTAACTGGTGGTTTTACATATCGTTATCGTTATATGGATAGTAAAACTGGTGAAATGAGTGCATGGGCAGCAGGTACAGCAGCAGCAGCTATAACTGCAACAATTTCATTAACTATTGGTGGCGCTAATGGAGCAAATCAGGCAACAATGGAGTTAAAACTTCCTGGTGCTAATTCAACAATTCAGCCTGGAGATAAAATAGTTAGTATATTTGATGCAAATTCTAATACTTTTCAAGGTGCAGCAAGTGGTTCAGGTTCATTACAAATTGATAATGGTCCAATATTAACTTTCTCAGCAGCAGGCAGCTTAGTTAAAGCAGACAATGGTGATGAAAAAATAAATTATAATGATATTGATTACCATATAGCTACAATGGATCCAAAAACTGGTGTTATATCTTATGGCAGCTTAACTGTAGAATTTAGGGAAGGCGCAGCTGGTGTTATAACTCCAACAGCAGGTCAGTTAGTTTCAGGTACAACAACTGTTAATGTAAGGGACAGCGGACCAGCTACAAAAGATACTAAATTATCAAATATTTCGCAGTTTACAAATGCTGATGGTGTAAATATACTTGCTAATACTCAGGAGCTTACTATTTACAACCAAGGTAAATCTACTACAATTTACTTAGAGCAGGATGATACTATTGAAGATTTTGATAAAAAATTAACTGATGCATTAATGAAATTAGGTTTAGGCGCAGATGAAAGCACATCAAACGGCAGAACAATAAATGAAAGCCTTGTAAGATATGTAAGTCAGGAAGGTGTAGCAAACAGTGATTCTTATAAAGCAACAGCAAGTACTAATGAAGCAGTTCCTGGAACATTTGTAATACAAACAGCAGCACTTGGCATAGACAGCGAACTTGTTTTCACAGGGGACCAAAACTTAATGAATGCTTTAGGTTTAGCAACTATTCAGAAAGGTGTAAATTCAAGTATTGATGTAACTGTTACAGATGCTCACAGTGGTAAATTTGTAGGCAGTGATAATATTAATGACGGTAAAGCAAGAAACATTATTGAAGGTATAGATATAACAATAGAACAAGATGCAGGAGTAGAACCTGTATGGAATGACAACACAAAAAGCTTTGAATTTAATGCAACAAATGAAGTATCAACAGCATATTTACACGTAGTTGACAACCGCACTGAACTCCAAATAGGTGCTAATGAAGGTCAGACTTTAAATATATCTGTTGGCCAGCTTGACACGACTGGGCTCGAAATTGATGATGTATATGTTATGGATATGGAACTCTCCCAAAGGTCTATAACTAAAATAGACAAAGCGCTTGAAATATTAAGTGCTACAAGGGCAACTGTAGGTGCTCAAATGAACAGGTTAGAATACACTATATCTAACTTAGATACTGCAAGAGAAAACTTAACTGCTGCAGAATCTAGAATAAGAGATTTAGATATAGCAGAAGAAACAACTAACTTAACTAAAAACCAAATATTAGTTCAATCAGCTACAAGTATGGTGGCTCAGGCTAATAAAATACCACAACAGGCATTAGCACTGCTTCAATCAATTGGTTAAAAAATAAAAGCCCCAGTATATTATATACTGGGGCATATTTTGCCTTAATTTGCAGGCTTTGTCGCATATAAAATTTAATTAGTGGTTTTCCACATCATTTTTGCAAGCTCAATAATATCTTCTGAAGGAAAAGCGTCAACTAAATTATCGGCTTTTTCTCCATCCAGATTTTTTATAACATTTTTTAGCTCTCTGTTAACTTCTTCTACACTTTCAAGTTTAAATTCACTTGAACTTTTATTCATTTGTGCAGAAAGCAGGCGTATGTCATAAATATCACTGAAACTTATTTTTTCAACTTTATTTCGCTCCACTTTATTATCGTTTTGAGACCCGCGGTATGCGGAATCATTTAAACTTGTATCTATTTTAGATATTTTGTTAACATTATCCATAAGCATACCCGTCCTTTTATATTACTTATACTTTTAATAATGTATGGGTATTTTCTACCCATACATTATACATTATGCTAATAATGTCATAGCATAATTAGGGATTTGGTTAGCTTGAGCAAGCATTGCAGTAGCTGACTGCATTAATACTTGTTGAGCAGCTAAATCACTTGATGCAGTAGCAATATCTAAGTCACGGATACGGCTTTCAGCTGCAATCATATTTTCCCTTGTAGTATTAAGGTTAGTAATAGTATATTCAAGCCTGTTTATTTGTGCACCAGCTGTAGCTCTTGATTTTGAAATTTGTTCAAGTGCTAAATCAAGTTTAGTGATAGATGTTTGAGCATCATCAAATGTAGCAACATTTACATCATCTATACCCATAGATTTTGTATCAAGTCTGCCAATAGATATATCTAATGTTTGGCCTTCGTTTGCACCAATTGCTGCTTTTGTGGCATTATCTGTAATATGCAGGAATGAGCTGTTTGTGCCTGATTTTGCTTTAAACTCCATAGTGTTTGATGCTGTATTAAATGAAATATCAGCAGCAGAAGACGGAGTAATATCTATATCTACCCCATCAATAACATTACGGAGTCTGCCATCTGTTACTGTATCTTCGCCAATAAATGCACCAGTATTAGCATTTTGAACTGTTACTGTTAAAGCAGAGTCTGTTGCTTTTTGAGTTTGAGTCATACCAAGCGCATTTAACACATTTTCATCACCAACAAATGTCATATTAGAATCTTTTCCTAATACTGCACCTTGAATTGTAAATGAACCTGCACTTGCACTATTTTTGCCGTCATCTGCTGTAAATTGAACTAAATTTTTATTAACAGTTGCAGCAGCTGAATTATCAGTAGCAGCACCCATTTGAAGCTGGTCAATAATAGCAGAGTTTAATTTAGTTTTTAAATCGTCTATTGTATCGCTGCCTTCAAGCATAACTGTTGCCACATTACCATTACCTGCATAAATACTGATTTCCTGAGTATTATCAAGAACCATTCTGCCATCTGCATTTGTAAATTGTGCAA
>DXAQ01000117.1 GCA_019116905.1 Candidatus Mucispirillum faecigallinarum
ATTATACCAAATATCATTTCTTATTTTTAGTGGTCTCATAATAAAAATAACAAATGAAATAAAAATAGCAGCAAACATTGATAACATATATATTAAAAAAATTTCTGAATCAATACGCATATTACTGTCTAAAATGATAATCATAATTAGACCACCAAAAAAAATAATGCAGATTAATGAATATCCAAATATCTGCTTAGATGCTGTATAAATTTTATATCGTTTAGGAAATGTATCAATATATTCACGAAATTTGATGTATTTTTCAGGTTTATCTTTATATTTTTCATATAGCCTGTGATAAATAATTTCATAAAACTCTATCTTTCTTTCTACATAGTCATTTATAAGGTTATCACGAAGATAAAAACTCTTATAATATATTACTGAATATATTACCAAACTTAACACTAATAACAATATAGAAATAAATGCAAATTCAAAGTCATCATCTATTACTTGTAATACCAGCTCTCCTAATAAAGCAATCATTAATGCTATGCCAAAAAATACTAATACATCCTTTACAATAATCTTATAAAGTTGACTGATATCACATCTTTTAGCAATATTTATGGCTAAAGCATCATTTGAGAATTTATTATTATCTACAGAATTAATTGTGTAATCTTTTTGCTGATTGTTATTAAACAGCACTCTTTCATCTTTAAATATGCCCATATTAATACTCTTTTAGTAAATTTAAAAGGTAAAGCATTGCTTTTTTAGCACTTTTCGTTCTAACCTGCTGCCTGTCCCCGTTAAAAATATTTTTATAAACTTTTATTTCTTCTTCTTTTGCTACCCCAATATATACAAGCCCAACAGGCTTTTCTTCACTGCCTCCATTAGGACCTGCAATACCTGTTATAGATACAGCATAGTTTGTTTTCATTAACTTTTTAACACCTGATGCCATAAAGGCTGCACATTCTTCACTTACTGCACCATAATTCATTAATATATCATCAGGCACATTTAATACATTGTGCTTAACAGAATTATCATAACTTACAACAGAACCCATAAATACTTCTGATGCACCGCTTACATTTGTTATATATTCTGATAATAATCCGCCTGTGCAGCTTTCTGCAAATGAAATAGTTTTATTTTGTGATTTTAATATATCTATTATTAATTTTGCCTCATCTGTATAATTATCCCCTAAATAACTTTCTTTAAATACAGATTTTAATTTATCTGATACTTTTTTTATTTCAGGGTTGTTATATCCTCTAAGCTTTACAACAACTTTGCCGCTGCCTGCATTTATTATGCACTGGGTATCACTGCTTATTTCTATACTTCTTATAACTGCATCTACTTCTGATTCAGGTACAGATAAAAAATGCATATCTTTATATGTGATTTCCTTAAAATCATATTTTTCTCTTAAATAAGGTATAACTTCATCAGAAAACATGGCTTTCATTTCAGCTGGTACGCCAGGCATACATATAATATCTGCCTTATTTAGATGCATACTAAACCCTAAGGCTGTTCCTTTTACGTTGTTAAAAAGTAAACAATCTTTTGGAAGCATTACCTGATGTTCATGCTCTTTCCTAAGGGTTACACCTGACCTTTCAAGCATTTCTTTCATGTGGTTATAGGCACGCTCATTAAGTATTAATTCACTTTGGCATGCTAGAGCTAAACATTCTGCCGTTATATCATCAAATGTAGGACCAAGACCGCCTGTTGTTAGTATTATATCAAACTCTTTTGAAAGCTCTATAAATAATGAAACTATCTCCTGCCTGTTATCTTTAACCATACGTATCATATCAGGAGATACGCCATAATGGGCAAGTTCTGAACCTATAAAAGCAGAATTAGTATCTACTACACTGCCTTCTAGAAGCTCAGAGCCTATACTTAATATACATATTCGCATATTCTCTCCATTAAAATACAATATTATAGTATTCAAGTACTTTTATAACTATAAACCATACTAAAACAGCATACAGACCTGCTGCAATATCATCAAGCATTATGCCTAGTCCATTTTTTATGCTGTCAAAAAAACTTACAGGAAATGGTTTTAATATGTCAAAAAACCTGAATAATATAAACCCTGCTATAATATATACAGGCTTAAATGGAAAGATTATATAAAACAGTAAAAGCCCTGCAACCTCATCTATAACTACGCTGCCCGGGTCTTCTATACCTGTAATATTTGAATATCTTTCTGCGGCGTATATACCTGCTAAAAAAATTAACGCAAATACTGACCATTTTCCATAAACTGGAAGATATGTACATAAATAGCCTATCGGTATTGCAACTAAACTTCCAAATGTGCCAGGCATAAACGGAATTTTACCCATATAAAAGCCTGTTGCAAGTATATCTATTAAAAAAGGAACTTTTTTCATGCTACTTTCCTTGATTAAAAACTTCTTCCAGATTTATTTTGTTTTCATATATCGCTTTGCCTACTATGCAGCCTTTAATATTTTTGTGCGCCATACTTTTTAAAAGTTTTATATCCTCTATACCTGATACGCCACCTGATGCAATCACTGGAAAAAGTGATTTATCTGCAACCTGCTTAATCTGCTCCACATTTATACCTGCAAGCATACCGTCTTTTTCAATATCGGTAAAAATAACGCTGTCTATCTGGCAGCCTTCATACCTGTTAATAACATCAAATACAGAAAGCTTACTTTCTTCATACCAGCCTTCTGTTGCTACCATCATATTTTTCGCATCAATGCCAAGTATAATTTTATCAGGATATTTTTCAGCAGCAGCCTTTACAAAATCAGGGTCCTTTACTGCAACTGTTCCTAAAATAGCATAGCTTACGCCCATATCCATATAAGCATCAAGCCTTGCCATATCCCTTATGCCGCCGCCTACTTCTATCTGCAGTTTAGATTTTTCTACAATCTCTTTTATAATATCAAAATTTTGGTTTTCGCCTGTTCTTGCTCCGTTTAAATCTACAATATGCAGCCTTTGCACTCCAAGCTCTGCAAACATAAGAGCAATATCACGCGGGTCATGGCCGTATTCTGTAGCATCTTCCATTATGCCTTTTTTTAAACGAACCACTTTTGCATCAATTAAATCAATCGCTGGTATAATAATCATATAAATACCTCATTTTTATAAGTTACAAAAATTTTCAAGCAGTTTAAGACCTGCCTGCTGGCTTTTTTCTGGGTGAAACTGAACGCCTGTTATATTTTCAAAAGTTACAGCTGATACAAAATCAAAACCGTAATTTGTTATACCTTGAATATTTTCTTCATTATCACATACGCCGTAATAGGAATGTACAAAGTAGAAATATGAATCCTGCTTTATGCCTTTAAAGACTGGATGATTTTCTTTAAAATGCACACTGTTCCAGCCAGTATGTGGTATTTTCATTCCCTTACTTATAAGCTCCTCAGGAAACCTTTTTACCACACCTTTTATATATCCAAGCCCATCATGTACACCAAACTCATAACTTTTTTCAAAAAGCGCCTGCATACCTATACATATTCCTAAAAATGGGTTGCCTTTCTTAATAAATTCATCAACAGCAGATATAAGCCCCTGTTTTTTCATACCAGCCATACAGTCCCCAAAAGCTCCATTTCCTGGAAATACTACATGGCTTGCTTTCCTGACAAGTTCTGCATCTGATGTTATTTCTGCCTGGAACCCCACATATTCTATTGATTTTTGTACACTGCGAAGGTTGCCTCCGCCAAAATCTATTATAGTTATCATATTATTCTATTATTCCTTTTGTAGACATTAATCTGTCATTTTCTATTGTAAGCGCATCTTTTAATGCACGGGCACATGCTTTAAATGCTGCTTCTGATACATGGTGAGAGTTGCCGCCGCTGCGCATTATTAAGTGAAGATTGATTTTTGCATTATTTGCAAAGGCTCTGAAAAATTCTTCTATAAGCTCCATATCAAAATCACCGCATTTACTTGTTGAAAATTCAAGCCCGTAAGCAATATAGGGCCTGCCACCAAAATCTATAACACATTCAACAAGTGCTTCATCCATTGGCACTGTAAAGGAGCCGTATCGTTTTATCCCTTTTTTATCGCCTGCTGCATTATAAAATGCCTGACCTAAAAGTATTGCAGTATCTTCTACTGTGTGGTGATAGTCTATATGAGTATCGCCTTTGGCTTTTAATTCTAATCCAAATGAACCATGGTGAGCAAAAAGTTCAAGCATGTGGTCTAAAAACCCTATACCTGTATTTATACTGTAATCATGGCTTTCTAAATCAAGTTTAACTTCTATCTGTGTTTCTTTCGTGCTGCGGCTGCCTTTATAATTTCTTGCCATCTAACCACCTGATAATAATTTTTTTATATTCTATAATATATGGTAAAAAAAATAAAGTATTTTTCTTTTCTATTTAATTATATTTGCACTCATCAATATTCAATGTTAAATAATTCAATATTATTCACTTATTGTTAAGCTATTTTATTACATTTAATTTTAATCTACTTTTCATTTTGTGTTGACTTTTATTTTTATTTAATATATAGTTATCTAAATTAAAAGAGTATTCATATCTATTTAAAGCTGAAAGGTGATTAATGAAATATAATCTTAATCTTGGTGGCTGTCTTTATGAGCAAATTACATACAGGCAGGTTGTAATATTTATTAGAGAGCTTGTAGTAAATAGACAGTCTGCAGAATTTTCAGTAGAACTAAAAAACGTAAATGTATTAGATGGTTTAGAAAAGTATATTAAAAATAATAATATTATAAACCAAACACTAAATTTTTCATGTGTAAAAGGTGATATAAATTTTACAGGGCTTAATAATATCAGGTTTAACTGGTTTAATAAATATAATTTAAAAGATTATCATGTTTATTCGCCATGCTCATTTTTATTTATTAATGATATTTTTGATGATAAAATATATAATACTGCATCTATATTTTTTATACTTGCTGCAGAATCAGAATTAGTTGAACATATATGCACTCACTGCACAGACCATGCAGTACCTGCTGTATATGACTTTTCTATTTTTAAACATATAATTGATGCTACTTTAAAAATGCGATACCGCAATAAGCATAAACTTCCTCTTACTTATGCAATGTATGAAGATAAATTTAAAAATAACAGCAAGGCTCAAAAAGAGTTATTTATTTCTACAAATCTTCCATAAAATCATTTTTTGGCACGCTTTTTGATATTGTATTTTATAAATATAGATATTAAGGAGCGGTGCTATGTTTACTCAAAATATTAATACTAATTTCCAAAGTAATAATTTTTTTAATCAAATTGAAAAAGAAAATTCAAACATAAACAGTATGCCATCAAATGACGAAAATGCTTTATCTGCTGCTGTGTCTGAAAATAGATTAGAGGATACTATCACTATTTCAAGTGTTAAACAAACCACACCTAAAACACTATCTGCACCTACAAAAATATATATTGATAATGTTATTAATAATGCACTTGATAATATATCACGCGGAAATAATATTGAAGATAACAAAAGGATTGTAAGGCTTTTCAGCAACCTTATTAGAGAAAACCCTGAAAAAGTGTTACGCAGTGCTTATAATTTATAATTTATTTTATTCATTATAAATATACAGGAAATATTTTAACCAAGCAGTATAATATTCTATTTTAATCTATATATAATAATCACAGCCTACGCTCTTAAAAAACGTAAAAAAATGGCAGCCTTATGAAATTTATCCATAAAACTGCCACTTTATATTAATTTAAATTTTTATGTATTTAAATCTTAGTTTTTAGATTTATCTACGATTTTGCTTTTGCCAAGCCAGCTCATCATACCACGAAGTTTTTCGCCTACTTCTTCTACTGGGTGGCTGTTAGAAATATTTGATAATGCATGGAAATGTGGAGCGTTTACTTTGTTTTCCATCATCCATTCTTTTGCAAATGTACCGTCCTGAATTTCTCTTAAAACTTTTTTCATTTCTTCTTTAGCAGCAGGAGAAACTACTCTTGGACCCCTTGTTAAGCCGCCGTATTCTGCTGTATTTGAAATAGAATACTGCATATTTTTAATGCCGCCTTCATATATTAAGTCTACAATTAATTTCATTTCATGCAGACATTCAAAGTATGCCATTTCTGGTGCATAACCTGCTTCTGTTAATGTTTCAAAACCATACTGGATAAGTTTTGCTAAACCACCGCATAATACAGCCTGTTCACCAAAAAGGTCTGTTTCAGTTTCTTCTTTAAATGTTGTTTCAATAACGCCTGCTCTTGCGCCGCCTATTGCTGCAGCATAAGCAAGTGCTACTTCCTTAGAATCACCTGTTGCATCCTGATAGATTGCAATTAAGCATGGAACGCCGCTGCCGATTTCATACTGCTGACGTACTAAGTGGCCAGGACCTTTTGGTGCAATCATAATAACGTTTACATCAGCTGGTGGCACAATCTGGCCAAAATGAATATTAAAACCGTGCGCAAATGCTAAATAAGCACCTGATTTTAAGTTTGGCGCGATTTCATTTTTATAGATTTCTCCTTGAAGTTCATCAGGAGTTAATATCATTACTACATCTGCCCATGCAGCAGCTTCTGCAACTGTCATAACTTTTAAGCCGGCATTTTCTGCTTTCTGCCATGATTTGCTGCCTTTTCTTAAAGCAACAGCTACATCACAGCCAGAATCTTTTAAGTTGTTTGAATGGCCGTAGCCTTGGCTGCCGTAGCCTATTACTGCTATTTTTTTACTTTTGATAGCACCTAAATTCGCATCTTTTTCATAATAAACTTTCATTTGTTTACCTCATTTTATAATTTTCAAGCTTTTATAAGCCATTTATTTACTGTTATTTGCAGGTTTTATTTTTTCCATTTCACTGGTTGCTTTTGAACCTCTGCCAATAGCAAGACAACCTGAACGTATCATCTCTATAATACCGTAAGGGCGCACAAGCTCTATAAATGCCTGCAGCTTATCATTATCACCAGTGATTTCTATTACCATACTTTCAGGGGTTATGTCTACTACGTTTCCACGAAATGTATTTACCATATTATAAATATCACTTCTATATTTTTGTGTAACATATACTTTTACTAATACAAGCTCCCTTTCTATATGGTTATATGATGTTAAATCCCTGACCTTTAATACATTTATAAGCTTTCTTAACTGCTTTATAATCTGCTCTATGATTTTATCATCACCATTTGTTACAATAGTCATCATAGAAACATCGTGCTTATCAGTAGAGTTTACAGTTAAGCTTTCAATATTATAGCCTCTGCCAGAGAAAAGCCCTGCCACTCTTGCAAGAACACCAAATTTATTTTCTACAAGGATTGATATAATATGTCTTTTTTCCATAACTCTTACCTGATTATCATTTCATCAATTGATGCACCAGCAGGCACCATAGGGTATACATTTTCTTCCCTGTCGCATACAAAATCCATTAGCACTGGCCTGTCTTTAATTTTAAGTGATTCCCTTAAAACAGCCTCCACATCTGCAGGTTTTTCTGCACGCATACCAATACAGCCGTAAGCTTCTGCTAATTTTACAAAATCAGGCTGCACTTCAAGGCATGTATCAGAATATTTTTTATTAAAAAATAACTGCTGCCACTGTCTAACCATACCTAAAAACTTGTTGTTGATTATAACAGTTTTTACACCTACCCTGTATTGAACACAAGTTGTAAGCTCCTGCATATTCATTAAAATACCGCCGTCCCCTGATACGCAAAATACTTCCTTATCAGGTCTGCCGATTTTTGCACCCATTGCAGCAGGCAGCCCGTAACCCATTGTACCCATACCGCCTGATGATAAAAACTGACGCGGAAATTTATATTTATAAAACTGACCTGTCCACATTTGATGCTGACCTACATCTGTTGCAATAATCGCATCGCCGCCAGTTACTTTATATAATGTTTCTATTACAAACTGCGGTTTAATTATTTTATCACTGTTTTTATAAGAAAATGGTTTTTCTTTATCCCAGCCTTTTACTGTTTCAAACCATTCCTGCCTTTCCTTAGCACATTTTTCCCATTTATAATCATTTAAATATTTATTAATCATGTGCAGAACGTTATAACTGTCGCCAACAACAGGTATTTCTATATCCACAGTTTTACTAATAGATGACGGGTCAATATCTATATGCGCTATACGGGCATTTTTTGCAAATCTGTCAAGCCTGCCTGTAGAACGGTCTGTAAACCTTGTGCCTATTGCAATTATAAAATCTGACTCAGTAACTGCCATATTAGATGCATAGTTGCCATGCATTCCAAGCCAGCCTATCCACTGTTTATCATCTGCAGGATAACCACTGAGCCCCATAAATGATGATACAACAGGAACATTTACAGTATGGGCAAATTTAATAAGTTCCTCAGTTGCACCTTTGCTGACCTTTACACCGCCACCTATAAATATAACTGGTTTTTTTGCACTTTCAAGTGCTTTAAGCAGTTTTTTTACCTGCATAGGGTGCCCTTCCACATTTGGCTGATAACCTGCTAAGTGGATTTTTGCATCAGGCTCATACTTTGTTTTTGCTGCAAATATATCTTTTGGAATATCTACAAGTACAGGGCCAGGCCTGCCTGTTGTAGCAATATGTATAGCCTCGTTCATTGTATCTGCTAAATCTTTTACATCAGTTACTAAATAACTGTGCTTAACTATCGGGCGGGTAATACCTACAATATCTGCCTCCTGAAACGCATCTCCGCCTATAAGGTTTGATACAACCTGACCAGTAATCACAAGCATAGGGACACTGTCCATATAAGCTGTGCCTATACCTGTAACAAGGTTTGTAGCTCCTGGCCCGCTTGTTGCCATACATACTCCGATTTTGCCGGTTGCTCTTGCATACCCGTCTGCTGCATGAGCGCCACCCTGCTCATGTCGTGGTAAAATATGTTTTAAATCAGAATCAAATAAAGTATCATAAAATCCAGTAAGCGAACCACCAGGATAGCTGAATATTACTTCCACCCCGTTACGCTTTAAACAGTCTATTACAATCTCTCCGCCCGAACATATCATTTTAAATTCTCCAAATATATAAAAGGCAAAAACCTTTTGATGTAATTATTTATCTCTCTTAAATATTGCTCCCTCATTGGCACTTGATACGCCTTTTGCATATTTTGCTAAGTAACCACTTGCCACTTTTGGTGCAGGAGCTTTAAATTTTGCACGTCTTTTTTCAAGTTCTTCATCACTTACTTCTAAATGAATACTGCGTTCTGGTATATTTATAGCTATTTTATCGCCGTCTTCAACAAGAGCAATAATACCGCCCTCTGCAGCTTCAGGAGAAATATGACCAACGCATGGTCCTCTTGTGCCCCCTGAAAATCTGCCGTCAGTAATAAGCGCAACCTGACTTAACCCAAGCCCTGCTATTGCAGCAGTTGGAGCGAGCATTTCACGCATACCAGGCCCGCCTTTTGGTCCTTCATAACGGATAACTACTATATCACCATTTTTTATAACGCCGCCCATAATTGCAGCCATTGCATCTTCTTCAGAATTAAATGTTTTTGCAGTGCCTGTAAATACCATCATATCAGGATTTACTGCACTTTGTTTAATAACTGAGCCACCAGGAGCAATATTACCTTTTAATACTGCTATGCCACCCTCTTTATGATATGGGTTATCTAATGAACGAATAATATCTTCATCATAGTTTTCTGCAGCTTTGCATATTTCTTTTACAGTCATACCGCTTACAGTAATATTATCTTCTAAAAGAGGTTCCAGTGATTTCATAACAGCAGGAATACCACCAGCAAACTCAAAATCTTCCATAAAATATTTTCCGCCAGGAAGAAGACTTGTTATATGCGGTGTTTCTTTTGATAAAGCATCAAAAGAATCTAAGTTTAAATTAACACCTGCTTCATAAGCAATAGCCGGCAGGTGAAGTGTTGTATTAGTTGAGCCGCCAAGCGCTAAATCTGCTTTAATAGCATTTCTAAACGCTTTTTCATTCATAATGTCAAGGGGTTTAATGTTTTCTTTAACAAGTGAAACAAGGCGAACACCTGAATCAAAAGCTATTCTGCGTTTTTTTGCCATACCAGCCATAGCAGTAGCACAGCCTGGCATACTCATACCCATAACTTCTGTCAGGCATGCCATAGTGTTTGCTGTAAAAAGCCCCTGACATGCACCTTCACCAGGGCAGGCAGTCATTTCTAAATTAGTCATTTCTTCTTCATCAATTTCGCCTGTAGCAGCTTTTGAGGCAGCTTCAAATGAATCTGTAATAAAATCACGCCTTTTCATACGGTAGTTACCACTCATCATAGGGCCTGCTGTTACTACAATAGACGGAACATTAAGCCTTGCAGCAGCCATAAGCATTCCAGGAGTAATTTTATCACAGTTTGTAAGAAATAATACGCCGTCAAGAGAATGGGCATTAACAACACATTCTATCATATCAGTAATAGCATCACGGCTTGGCAGACTGTAACGCATACCTGAATGACCCATAGAAATACCATCACAAACACCAGGAACACTAAAAATAAACGCCTGTCCCCCTCCTGTATGAATACCTTTTTCTGCAAACCTTTCTAATATTCTCATACCTGAATGGCCTGGAATAAGGTCTGTAAAACTGGAACATATACCAATAAATGGCGCATCCATTTGGTTTTTAGATACACCTGTGCCATAAATCAATGCTCTGTTTGGAGCACGCTGGCAGCCTTTTTTAATAATATCGCTTCTCATTTGCTTACCCTTATATAATATATCTTAAAAATTTAAATAATTAATTACGTTATCACTATAATTTTAATTTAGCAATTACTTTTTTAAAATATTTTTTATCAAAGGTTGATATTGTAAATTTTTTAAAAAATATTGTTGAGAAATACAAAAAAAATTGTATATATTTTATATAACTTTATATGGGATATATAGGAGTTTAAAAGGTATGAGGGACAATGGAAAAAAATCTAAATCTTTATCATTAAGGGCTAGAATGATGATAACATCATCTATCCTTATTGCTGTAAGTATGCTCTCTGTTATTATTTTTGACTACATTAATAATAACAGCTATTCAGAGCACCTGCTTGTAAAAGAAGCACAAAAAATTACAGAAACTATTACAGCAAGAACTAATGACTGGCTGCAAAATAACGTAACACTTGCAGAATATATTGCAAAATCTATGGTATTTAACGATACAAAAGATTTTGGTAAATATATGGATATGTTAAATGCATTTGATGAAAGGCCTGAGGTAATACAAGTGCTTATTGGTTTTGATGACGGCACACTTTATACATCAAAAAGTGTAACAAGCCTTCCAGACGGCTGGTATGCGCCTGACAGACCATGGTATAAAAATGCTATGCTTACAGATAAACCAGTTTTATCTAATCCATATATAGATGGGATTACAAAAAATCCTTGTATTTCTGTATCATTTAAAATTACTGCTGCTGACGGCACAAAAGGTGCTATATGTATTGACTATAACCTTTCAGTATTAAGCAGCATTTTAGATAAATCAAAAGATACAGAATTAAATGGATTTATTAATATTATAGACAGCGACGGCAATATTGTATTAGGTTCAAAAGCAAATTATACTACTGAAAGCTTTATTAAAATACTACCTTACTATGCAGGTGTTGCTGAACAGTTAAAAACAAGCGCAGGCGCACCAATAAAAGTAACAGATGATAAAGGAAATGACTGGATATCTTTTTCAAACAAAACAAGCGATTTTGACTGGTATGTGCTTTACAGAATACCTGGAGAAACTTTCTTTGCCACTCAGGTAGCAAATATGATTAAATCATTAATTGTTGGTGCAGTATTAACTATCATTGCAATACTTTTATCAATGTTTACTGTAAACCAGTCATTACATAAACTTGTAAAATTCCAGCAGACAATGATAGATGCCAGCTCAAATAATGACCTGACTATACGCATACCTGTAGAAACTGATGATGAACTTGGTAAAATTGCTGAAAGTATGAACCAGTTTATATCAAAAGTGCAGGAAATAGTTGTAGCTGTGCGTAATGCTACTATTGAAGTTGCATCAAGTAATAATGAGCTTGCTGCTACTATGGAAGAACTTTCTACTACTTTTGATTCTCAGGCAGAACAGGTAGAAAATATGGTAAACAGTATGGGACAGGTTGGTGATGTATTTAAAAGCACCTCAATGGCATTATCAGAAAATATGCAGTCCCTTGAAAGTACTGCTACAATGTCAAAAGAAGAAACTCAAAAACTTGAAGTTGTTGCAAAAGATATGGAAGAAATTGAAACTGATACAGTTACTCTTTCAAACAGTATCGACAGCCTGACAGAAAGCTCATCTCAAATTGGCGAAATTATTAATGTTATTAATGATATAGCAGACCAGACTAACCTGCTTGCATCAAATGCAGCTATTGAAGCAGCCAGAGCTGGCGAAGCAGGCAGAGGGTTTGCAGTTGTTGCTGATGAGGTGAGAAAACTTGCAGAACGGACAACAAAAGCAACTGGCGAAATTAAAGAAATTATCGGCACTCTGCAGCAGGAATCTGCAAGCGCAGGGGATGCTATGAAACATTCTACAAACAGCGTAAAAGTTGGAGCAGGAAATATTGGAGAAGTAACAAAAGAAATCAAAAAAGTTACTACAGAAGTAGACAGCCTTTATACTCACATGCAGCCTGTTGCAAAATCAGTTGATGAACAGCAGGCAACAGTGCAGACTGTTGTAGATAACGCTCAGGTTATTGCTGCAGGTATTGAAGAAAGTAATGCAGCAGTAAGTGAAGTTAATAAAACTGTAAGCCACCTGCAGCAAAGAACAGAAGGGCTTAAACAATTAATTGAACAGTTTAAAGCATAAAAAATATATTTATGGCGGGCTTAATAACCCGCCTTTTTTTATACAAATATTTCTTTTAAAATAAATATTATTGATAATACAAACATTGTTTTTGATATTTCTTTATATCTGCCTGTGCCAGCCTTAATAATTACATAAGCTAATATTGAATACTCTATCCCTGCAGCTATATTATAAGTTAAAGGTATCATAACTACTGCTATTACAGCAGGAGTAAGCTCTGTCCAGTCTGAAAAGTTTATTTTTTCTACAATAGAAAACATTAATATACCTACAAATATTAATGCAGGAGCAGTGGCAGCAGCAGGCACTATTTGAATAAGTGGTGAAAAAAACATTGCAAGTAAAAATAATATACCTATTACTACTGCAGTTAAACCAGTTCTGCCACCTGATTCTACCCCTGTTACACTTTCTATATATGCCCCAACAGTGCTTACACCAAAAATACTTCCTGCAGTTGAGCCTGCCGCATCTGCCATAAATGCTTTCTTTGAGCGCATCATTTTACCATTTTCATCTACAAGACCCGCCCTTTGAGCTACTCCCATTAATGTGCCTATTGTATCAAAAACAGCCATAAATAAAAGTGTAAATACTGCCATTAAAAAATCTGCATCTAATATTTTTGAAAAATCCATTTTTAAAAATACAGGTGATATGGAAGGCGGAGCAGATATTATGCCTGAGGGCAGTTTTGTAAGCCCTAATGGTATACTTATTATTGTTATTACTGCTATGCTTATTAATATTGCACCCGTTACTTTTCTTATATGAAGAATAATCATAAGCATAAGTCCAAATACAGCAAGCAGTGTATCTGCATCTTTTAAACTGCCGTAAGTAACAAGTGTTTCATCCTGGTTTATTATAATACCTGCACTCTGCATGCCTATAAACATTAAAAATATGCCTATCCCTGCAGGTATACCCATTTTTAATGATAACGGGATTGCATCCATTATTAATTCACGTATTCTGCCTATTGTTATAAATATAAAAAGAACACCTACTATAAATACAGCAGCCAGTCCCTGCTGCCATGAAAGACCCATTGATTTAACTATAACAAAAGCAAAAAATACGTTTGATGTCATACTCGTTGCAAGCCCTATAGGGTAGTTTGCATATAAACCCATTAATATACTTGCAAAAGCTGCCGCTAAACATGTGGCAGTAATTAATGCATCTTTTGGCATACCTGCATTTGACAATATATCAGGGTTTACAAATATTATGTAACTCATAGTCATAAATGTTGTAAAACCTGCAATAATTTCATTTTTAACAGTGCTTTTTGATGATGTGATGTGAAAAATCTTATCTAACATATTTACTCCTTATATTTTTAAAAGTTGATAAAATTTAGTATTTTTTTTAATTTTTGCTTGTGTTAAATCATATATTTTATATACTATATTATTTTTATTAAAGATATATTTTTTTAAATTAAATAATATTTTAGGTTATATATGAAAAAAACTTTTTTTACTGTAATATTTATTTTTGCACTTTATTATAACAGTATGGCAGCTGTTGCCATGATTAAATCAGATGTTGATACAAAACTTGCTATGATTAAAGGCAGTATCACCATAGCTTCTGAAAAAAATGAAACTATCATTCTTAGCCCATACAGCGATATGCAGATTTTAAGCAGCGATAAAAGAATAAAATATAATAAAAAAACAAATGAATATATTATATCTATTGATAACTTATCTCCTGTTATTATTTCATACATAAAAAATATATCAACAGATGTTGATACAATTAATCAGGATTTTATATCTATATATTCAAGCATAATACCAGCAATCACTAATATAGAAAAAGCAGAATTATTTATTACTCTGCCTGAAAACTTTAACGGACTTGCAAGCCAGTTTGTTACATTTAGTAAAAATAAAAATACTATTCTTTTTACATATAACTCTCTGCCAAAAAATATATATCTTGCAGCATCAAATAAATATATAATTAAAAAAATCACACAGAAACATATAGATATCTACACTCTTTTATTTCAAGAACATGAAAATTTAAGCTATAAACTGCTGCAAAAAGCAGCCTATTATATAGAAATGTATGAAACATTATTTTCTTCTAACTTTCCATACCATAACTTTATTGTGGCAGAAGATATAAATCCATACGGCCACGCACTTGCATCTATGGCAGTATTTGGTATATCTATTATTGATAAAGATTTTATTACAGAACGTTCATTAGGTCATGAAGTTCTTCACCAGTGGTTTGGGGCTGCAATAGAATGTAATATGACAGACGGCAATTTCTTAGAGGCTGTAACAACTTATTTTGCAGATTATTTTTATGAAAAAGAAAATAGAATACAGTATAGAAAAGATATATTAGAAAAATACAGCGCGTATGCAGAAGATAAAAGTTTTCCTTTAAAAGATTTTATATATAATGCAGGCAAAAAAGAACAGGCTGTAGGTTATGGAAAAGGTCTAATGGTATTGCACATGGCAAAAATAAAAGCAGGAGATGATGCTTTTATGGCTGGCATTAGAAATTTCATTAAAGATAAAATGTATTCAAGTGCATCATGGAAAGATTTGCTGGCATATCTTGGCATGAGCAGTGATTTTTATAATTTTTGGATTAATAATAAAAATAATGTATCAATTATAATAAATAACGCATCATTTCAAAATAATACTCTCACTTTTAATTTAATCAGAAATGGTGGAGAAGATAAAATGGATATTCCATTTACCCATATTTCTAAAAACCACACTGTTACAGGGAAATTTCAAACAATTAAAGGAAATAATAATATTGTATATAACTTAAAATCAGATAACGATACATTTATAATAGATGACAGATATGATTTAATGAGAAATTTATATCATCATGAAAAAACGCCGTCATTTGATTATCTTTTTGGTGCAGAAAGTATATTATTTGCAGGTGCTAAAAACGAAGATATTTCATTTAAAAAAGTATTTAAAAATATTGATGAAGTAGTGCATATTAGAAAATTAAGCCTGCATCACTTAAAAGATAAAAATGTAATTATTTCAATGAATAATACTGTGCCCCAGTCAGTTGCTGCACTTTTACAAAATAAACTTACATTTACTTTTGAAATGGGTATGACCACATATAAAGTTGTAAAAAATCCATACTCAAATGGTGATAAATTTATTATTTTTTCCTTTAACCATACAAAAAATAGTTTGAACAAATTAACACATTATGGCTCTTATTCATATATAACATTAAAAAATGATGAAGTTATATTAAAAGAAAAAGATAATGCTTTTAATGGAATAAAAATATTTGGTAAATAATTGAGGATTATTATGAAAAAACTTATACTTTCAAGCTTAATTTTTATATTTTCCTGCTCTTTAAGTTATGGAGCAGTATATAATCAGGATAACAGAATATCTATTCCAAAAGTACTTGGGCTGATACAGAATTTTGAAAAAAACGTAAATACTCCTGAAAAGGCAGCAGAAAGAAAAAATACCCTGCATAAGCTTTCCATATATGGTGCAAGAAAAACACAGCAGCTAAATGATGAAGCTCTTGGATTTATTTTTCACATGATAAAACTAAATATTGGGGAAGAAAAATTTCAGCTGGGTCTTAATAAAATTGCTGATTTAAAAGATATGCCTTCTCTTTCATGGCTGCAGATATTAAGATGTTTTGATGGTATTAATGCAGATAATTTTTATGATGCATACTTTTCTAAAAATCCACTTATACAGTTAACTGTTACAAACCCTGAATATATTACAGAACGTGGTGAATATTTTATATCTTTTACTCTCCTTAGAAAATATGGCAATAATGTTATAAATATTCCATATACTCTTGAATACAGTGATAGAAAAGAGTATGGCAGGCTGCAGTCAAGCATTAACAGGGAAGAAACTTTTAAAGTGCCTGTAAGCCTTGGGGCTGTAAAATTTACACTTGACCCTTCCTATCAAATTATAAGGGAACTTACTGATAATGAAAAATCTCCTGTTATTGCAGATATCTTAAATAAAAAAGATATTTTATATATTGCTGATGAATATAATAATATTATTTTTTCTGTTTTTAAAGATGTTAAATTTATGAAAGAAGATGAAGTAAAATTTAAAGATTTAGAAAATATGAATGTTGTTATTGGCAGTTACAGTAATAAAATAGCTAAATTTTTTACAGATAAACAGGTAAATAATGAAACAAATTCGGAATATTTTATATTCCATAACCCTCAGAATAAAGAAAAATTTATTTTACTTGCAAATAATATGCAGTCAGGCACTTTGCAGCAGCTTGAAAAATATGCACTTAATCAAGAGCTTGTATTTCAAAACGATAAACTAATTGCCAAATACAGCAGCCCAACAGATATGGGTATTAAAGTATTAGAACACAAAAATGATATTATTATTGATGTAAAAAATCTTAGCTCTCTGCAGGATATTATAAAAAAAGCATCAGAATATAAAACAATATTTATGGGAGAAAGCCATAGCGAATACGCTCACCATGCAAACCAGTTATCTGTTATACAAAGCATGTATAACTCTAAAAAGAAAATTGCCATAGCAATGGAAATGGTGCAGTATAAATATTTAAATACATTAAATGACTTTGTAAAAGGACGTATAACTGAAAAAGAAATGCTTGATACTATTGATTATTACAATAACTGGAGCTTTGATTACTCTTTATATGCACCTATTTTTAAATATGCAAGAGATAATGGCATTGATATAATTCCATTAAATATAGAAAGAGAAGTTACATCTCAAATATATCAAGGCCAGATAGATAACTTAACAGCTGAACAGGCTGCAACACTGCCTGAAAGAATGAACACATTAAACAGCAGATATGAAAATAAAATTAAGTCTATATTTGATATGCATGCTGGCAGCAGTTATAAATTTTCAGACTTTTTTCTTTCCCAAAATATATGGGATGAAATTATGGCAAAACATTTAGCCGATTATAGAAAAGCAAACCCTGATACTACTGTTATAGTAATATGTGGTAATGGCCATGCTGGCAAAAATTCTGGTATTCCATTAAGATATAAACGTATTACAGGGGAAGACAGCTTTGTTGTTATGCAGGGCGAAGCAATTATGCAGGACGAATTTAATGCAGATATCTATATTTATACAGAAGAAATAAAAAGTGAAGGCACTCCAAAAATAGGTGTTTCTATCTCTATGAAAGATGAAGATAAGGATATAGTTAAAGTTGAATCTGTAAGTAAAGATTCCCCTGCCCAAAAAGCTGGTATAAAAAACGGCGATATTATACTTAAGTGCGGCTACCATACAATAAATAATATTGGTAACCTAAAATATGCACTGTATGAAAAAGGATATAATTCAGTAATTGAATGTGATATTAAAAGAGGAAAAAATATCATTAATAAAAATATTAAACTTTTTAAATATGATGACAGCGAAGAAATGGAAGCATTTATAAAAGCTCACGTAGAAAAAATGAAAAAGAAATAATAAGTCAAGTTTCATATTGACTTTTATCAATATATATATTATAAGGTGATATGGATGAAGGAATTTGTTAAAATTTTTAAGGCTTTGGGGGATGAAAACAGGCTTAAAATACTTAACATTATAGGCAGTCAGGAAGTATGCGCCTGCAAACTGCTTGAATTTTTAGATATTGGTCAGCCAACTCTTTCCCACCACATGAAAATTTTATGCGACAGCGGAGTTGTTACTGCCAGAAAAGACGGCAAATGGACCCACTATAAAATTAATTGGGATATCCTTTTAAATATTTCTGATTATTTTAAAAATAATATTTTTAATAAATCAGAAATACAAGGCTGCTGCAACAATTAAATAACTAATATTTTAAGTGTTTTTAATAATTATATTAAAAACACTTTTTTAAAAAACTATATATTTATACATATAAATATATAGATATAAGGAGAATTTATGAAAGAAATTTTACTTTTTATTCAAAACCAAATTTTAGGTATGAAGTTCCTTGACAGTATTATAGGAAACCTTCTTGAAAAGCTTGGTATTGATATTTCATCAAAATTTGGTGGTGCGCTGCATTTTTTTATGTATGACGTTATTAAAATATTTATTCTGCTTTTTACAATGATATTTATAATATCATATATACAAAGCTATTTTCCGCCTGAACGAAGCAGGCAGGTATTAGGAAAATATAAGGGTATTACATCTCTTGTTTTGGCTGCACTTTTAGGCACTATTACTCCATTTTGCTCCTGCTCATCTATTCCGCTTTTTATAGGGTTTGTTAGTGCAGGGCTGCCGCTTGGTGTTGTTTTTGCCTTTTTAATTTCATCACCGCTTGTAGATTTAGGCTCTATTGTGCTTTTAAGCAGTATGTTTGGGTTTAATATTACTGCTATATACGTGCTTTTAGGCTTGATTCTTGCTGTTGCAGGCGGTGCTTTAATTGATAAACTTAAAATGGAAAACTATATTGCTGATTTTATTAAGCAAAACCCTTATTTAGATAATAATATCTTATCATATACTAAAAAAGAAAGATTAATGTTTGCTAAAACCCAGACAATGCAGATTGTAAAAAAAGTATATATTTATATATTTATTGGTGTTGGTTTAGGAGCATTCATCCATAACTACATACCTGAAAATTATATTTCTATGGTTCTTGGTGGAGATAAAATATTTGCTGTGCCACTTGCTGTATTTTTTGGTGCGCCAATGTATGCAGATATATTCGGTGTTATACCAATTGCTGAAAGCCTTTATTTAAAAGGAGCCGGGCTTGGAACAGTTATGTCATTTATGATGGCAGTAACTGCACTTTCGCTGCCTTCTATTATTATGCTGAAACAGGTAGTTAAGGGCAGGCTTTTATTTACTTTCATCGCTGTTGTAATCACTGGAATTATAATAAGTGGATATTTATTTAATTATATAGAAACTATTTTATAAAAATTAAGGAGATTATTATGTTTTTTAAAAAAGAAAATTCATGCGCATGTGGTGGTGCGTGCAGCGACCAAAACACTCAGGAATTTCAATTATCTGATGAAATTAAATCTGTAAAAGTATTAGGTTCATGCTGTAAAAACTGCCATATATTAAAAGAAAATACTGATGCCGCATTAAAAGAATTAGGTCTTAATATTAATGCAGAGTATGTAACAGATATTCAAAAAATTATGGCTTATAATATATTAAGCACTCCTGCACTTGTTATAAATGAACAGGTGATATCTGCCGGTAAAGTATTATCAAGTGCTGAAATTGTAAAAATGATTACTAAATGAAAAATATAGTATTTATTTGCATACATAATTCATGCAGAAGCCAGATTGCAGAATATTTTGGAAAAAAATATTTAGGTGATATTTATAATGTCTACTCTGCAGGCAGTGAAATCAAATCAGAAATAAATAAAGATGTCGAAGAATTATTAAGCAGCTTTATAATGATGATATTTCATTATCTCAACACCCTAAAACAATTAATGAAATACCAGAACCTGATATTATAATAAGTATGGGCTGCTATAACGGCTGCCCATATTTAAATAAAGATTTTACTGCTGACTGGCAGATAGAAGACCCAACTGGTAAAAACGATTTTGAATTTATAAAAATAATAAATCAGTTTAAAGAAAAAGTACTTCAGTTAAAAAATATTCAATATTTATAATTATATTAATGGGTAAGTTTTGCAGTTTTTTACACATTACTATATACCTATGGGTAAAATATTGAAAATTTTACCCATTCTATATTGATTTTTTCTACTTATAATATATAATTATACATTATATAAAGGTGAAATCATTGGATAAAATAAAAATATTAGATAATATGGAAACTATTGCCATATTAAAAAAAGTAAATACTGCTAATAGAAAACTTGCAGAATTAAAGGGTATTTTAAAAACGATTCCTAATGAAAGGATACTTATTAATTTTATTTTTATACAGGAAGCAAAAGATAGTTCTGCTGTTGAAAATATTATTACAACCCATGATGAGCTTTATAAACAATTCATATTTGATGAACCAATAAATACTGCTGCAAAAGAAGTAGAAAATTATGTTGATGCACTATATGCCGGCTATAATATAATTAAAGATACAGGTTTATTAACTGTTAATGGAATTTGTAAAATACAATCTATTTTAGAGGGTAATAATGCTGGTATTAGAAATCAGGCAGGTACAAAACTTATTAATTTATCAACTGGAAAAATAATATATGAACCTCCACAGACAAAACAGGAAATTGAAATTTTATTAGCTGATTTAGAAAACTTTATTAATAATGATGATTTATATCCTGAACTTGATACTCTTATTAAAATGGCTATAATACATTATCAGTTTGAAAAAATTCACCCTTTTTTTGATGGCAATGGAAGAACTGGACGTATTATTAATGTACTTTATTTAACATTAAAAAATCTTTTAGACAACCCTATTTTGTATTTAAGTAAATATATTATAGATAATAAGCAGGAATATTACAGTCATATTGAAAATGTTACTGAAACAGGCAGTTATGAACAGTATATATTATTTATGCTTGATGCAGTTTATGAAACATCATGCAGCACTATTAATATAGTTGAAAATATTACAAAAGCCATGAAAAATGTAAAACATAAAATTAGAGATGACTTAAAATTAAATTATTACTCACAGGAGCTTATAAACGCTCTTTTCTATATGCCATATACTAAAATTTCATTTATAGAAAAACATTTAAATATTACAAGGAAAACAGCTGCAAAATATTTAAATGAACTATGCAGCTGTAATATTTTATCTAAACATAAACTTGGAAATCATATTTATTATATAAATAAAGAACTTACAGATATATTAACTTATAAGTAGTATAATGTGTAAAAATTCTAAAAAATTACCCACTTTATTATACCTATGGGTAAAATATTAAGAATTTTACCCATTATACTTTTTATATAAAAAAGAAAAGGGAGCATATGCTCCCTTAAATTTATTTACTGATTTCTTCTAATATTCTTGAGATTTCTGGCAGCAGTTGTTTTTTCCTTGATAATACGCCAGGAAGAAAATAAAGGTTATCACCTAATTTTTTATAAGCAAATATCTGCTCAGCTGGTGCAAACCCTGTTGTAATAAGCTGACTTTCTTCTTTTATAATGTCTGTTACAAGCAGCATCATCCAGTCAAGCTTATTATTTTCTTTAACATTAAATAATTCTTCTCTTAATTTGCCTTCTACTTCACCAAGCTGTGCTAAAGTTACTGTTTCTGCCTGGCTGATACCAAAACGGACGCCATATTCTTCAAATATTTTAAAATCTGTGCCAATAATATCTTTTGCTGAACGAGATGTAAGAGAGTCAGTTGCAGAAAATATTTCTACACCATATTCTTTTGCATCAAGCCCGCATATAGATGATAAATCATTAATTGCATCAATATCATCCTGAGTAGTTGTTGGTGATTTCATAATAACTGTATCACTAAGCATACCACCTAAAAGCAGCATAGCTATTTTTTTAGGGATTTCTACTTTATTTGCTTTATAAAGCTGATAAACAAGGGTACATGTGCTGCCTACTGGTTTTGCAAAAAATGTAACAGGGCTGCTTGTTTTAATTGTGCCAAGCCTGTGGTGGTCAATTATTTCCATAAGGTCTGCAGTTTCTGCTCCGTCTATTGCCTGAGTAGCTTCATTATGGTCCATCATAATAAGCTTAGCTCTTTTACGTTTTAAAATATCTGTGCCTGTAATTACACCTATTAATTTACCATCTGATACAACAGGCAGACTTTTTGTAGATGATTTGCTTATTGCGTCTGCCACACTGTCTATATAATCATAAGGTGAGCAAGGCTCTACTTTTTTCAAGAGTTTACCAATAGGAGTAGCCATTTCTACACAGCGTATAGTTTGAGATGAATCAAATGGAGAATAAAATACCCAGCCTTTATAATCACCAAAATCAAGTTTTTTACATGCTTCTTCGCTAAGTCCAACAATAATTATTGCAGGATATTTTTTCTTAAATGCATCATGCAGAATATTCTGCCTGTTACCTGTAATCAAGAGAGTGTTTTCTTCGTTTGCTACATTTGCCACATGCTGATTAAAATCATCATAAGCCATTGTTGCTACAACAACAGATGCGCTAAACTCCTCTTTTTCCCCAACATTTAAAACTGTGCCCCTTAAAGAACGTCTAAGAGAATCTGCTCTTAATGAAAATACTGGTTTTGATTCCCTGTCATCTCTTAAAAAAAGCTCTGTAACATCATTTACACCAAGCATACCTTCATATTCATTGTCTTTATTGATAACTGGCATAAAACGCAGATTTTTTTCCCTTAATATTCTTAAAAATTTTGAAAGCGGGTCATTTTCCTCTGCAGTAATAAGACGGGTAGTCATACTGTCTATTACTTTTGGGTAAATATCTTTCATATATTCAGGCAGCGGCATCTCTGCTTTTTGAAAGATAAATTTTGTCTGGTCATTTACTGTGCCGCATCTTATAGGTACAAACTCATAATCCTTATTAATCTGTGATTTTAAATAAGCATAGCTTGCAGCTGATGCAACAGAATCAGTATCTGGGTTTTTGTGGCCGCAAATAAACACTTTCTCCATAGATTATTCTCCCCCGAATTGTGCTATTCGTTCAACTATATCTTTACTCATGTAACCTACCATACTGTCTAATAAATTGCCGTCTTTATCAAAAACAAATGATGTAGGTATTGGGTTGATTGCAAAATAACTAAGCAGACTTCTATCTGCCTGGTAAACTGGGTATGTAACACCGTAAGTATTGACAAACTCTAATGCTTTACTTTGGTCATCATCAACAGCAATACCTATAATTATAAAATTATTTTTATCTTTATATTTTTCATAAACCTGCACAAAATCTGGAGTTTCTGCTTTACAAGGCGGACACCATGAACCAAAGAAATTAAGCAGTACAATTTTCCCCACATGTTCCTGCATCATCAGTTTATAGTCTTCCACATTAAGAACTTTCATGCTTTGAACATTTACTTTTGCAGGTGCCTGCTGATTTTGACTGTTTCCAGTTTGCTGATTTGTACTTTCATCTTTTTTATTACAGCCAAAAACTGTAAATATAAGTAATAATGAAAATATTACTAAAAGATATTTTTTCATAGTAACTCCTTATTAAAGCAATAAATATTATTTATTTTTTAATGCTTCGCAATTATTTATAATATATGGAAGAATATTTTCAACAAAATAGCCGGCAGAATATAAGTTTATACTTTTAATTTTTTCAAGAATATAACCATATTTTTCTAAAAAAGGCTCTTGATTTGAAAGCTTGATTTCCTGAATACATTCTATTAAAGCATCAATATTATCTGCAGCTGATAAAATAAGACCTTCTGTGCTTTCATCTTTGCCGTCAAAAATAATCTGACGGTAAATTGATTTATAAGGCTCTGATATACAGTTAAGCAGATTATCTTCCACCAAAGTTTCTTCTACAAGGCTTAATGCTTTTTTTACTTCAGCATTAGAGTTTTTTGTAGTGCTTATAACATCACCCATAACAGCTTCAGGTATATCATGGTTTAAGGCTTTTCTATAAAGCGTTTTCCAGTCAATACTTTTACCATTTTCTTCTTCTATTAGCCCTAAAAGCTGCGCGATTTGTGCAACAGAAAAAGAATGTTCTGCCACAGATGACCTTTGGTGCAGAAATTCATTTGCCCATCTGCCAATATTATTTAACTTTCTAGCTGTTGTAATAAGTTTACCAAGATTTTCCATACATCACCTTTTATATATTAAATTTAATATTATTTTTTGTCTACTACTAACTTTAATTTTTTTTTATCTATTATTATTTTCCCACATTTTCTACACCATTTTTATCTTTTTATGGCGTCATTTAATGTCGTGCATTTTTTTAAACATGCTGTTATATTTTTTTCTTGATTAATTTAATTGATAATGATACATATAATGTATGAGCGAATTAGAGTATGATATTAAAAAAGTAGTTGAATTTCTTGGCGGCGGTATTGATGAAACAATTGTTGCATCTCTTATTGGCATATTTGTTACATCAGTTAATGATGAATTTCCTGCATTTGCAGAGGCAGTTGCCTCTGATGACAGGCCTGCCATACACAAAATAGGGCATAAATTGAAAGGTTCATCAGCTAATCTTGGTTTTGAATCATTTAGAAAATTATGTGAAGATTTAGAACAGCATGCAAGAAATAATTTAGATTTTGATTATAAAACTACTTTTGAACAATTAGGCGTTGAAAAGAAAAAAATTGAAGACTGGTATTCTTCTGTAAAATCCAGCTACGGTTTATAAGATTACGCTAATTAATATAATTAGATTGTATTTCTTTATCTTTTAAAGGCTGTTTGTTGGTTTTAACAGTGGTTTTGTATTCATCACCAAATATTTCTATATAATGCTGTAATTTACCCCTTTTTACAAGCAAATCTGATATTTCATTACGGTAAATTTCTGCCATATCATCAAGCATAACTACAAGTTTTTTCCTGTCTTCACTGTTTGCTGCATTTTCTGTATTTTCAATATACTTATCAACAGCCTTATTAAGTGCAGATAAAAACTGACGTATAGATAATATACGCATATCTGTAGCCTCTGCTTCCCCTGCTAAAAAATCTTTAAGTATTTTATTAATCATTTTACCTTTATTTTCCATACATAGATTAATCGGCAAAATATTAAAATACTTAAAAGAAAT